>CAISVS010000001.1 GCA_903889015.1 uncultured bacterium
AGTATTATGGATGTTTGTAATTTAGATATTACCAATGCCTTGGACTTATTCCAAAACACATTAAAACTGAACGATAAAGAATTATTTATTGCTAATCAAATTATCAAAGAAATTTTGGCGCGATTAGGATTTATGAATAATGTCGGACTAAGTTATATTGAACTTGGTCGAGCAGCCAATACATTATCAGGTGGTGAAGCCCAACGAATTCGTTTAGCAACCCAAATTGGTTCAGGTTTGCAGGGCGTGTTGTATGTTTTGGATGAACCTTCAATTGGACTTCACCAACGTGATAATAATCGTTTAATTGATACTTTAAAACACCTACGTGATTTAGGTAATACGGTGATTGTAGTTGAACACGACGAAGATACTATTCGTCACGCTGATTATTTGTTGGACATTGGCCCAGGTGCTGGTCAAATGGGCGGTCACGTTGTGGCATCAGGTACACCAGCCGAAGTTGCTGCTAACAAAGACAGTATAACTGGGCGATATTTAAGTGGCATCGACAAAATTGATGTACCTAAAAAACGTCGTAAAATAACGCAAGGTCGCGAATTAATTATTCGTGGTGCTCGCGAAAATAATTTGAAAAACATTGATGTCGCCTTTCCATTAGGTTTGATGATAGTTGTCAGTGGTGTCAGTGGCAGTGGTAAATCAACACTAGTTAATGACATTTTAGCCAAAGAATTATCAGCCAGATTGCATCGTTCACATGTTGTGCCAGGTGCTCATGAAAATATCGAAGGCATTAATTTATTAGACAAGGTTATCGTGATTGATCAGTCAGCGATTGGTCGCACACCACGGTCAAATCCAGCTACCTATACCGGAGTCTTTACGCCGATTCGGGAATTATTTGCTTCAACACCCGATGCTAATATTCGTGGTTACAAGGCTGGACGATTTAGCTTTAACGTCAAAGGTGGACGCTGTGAAAACTGTCAGGGTGATGGTGTTATTAAAATTGAAATGCACTTTTTGCCTGATGTTTATGTAACTTGCGATGTCTGTAAAGGTAAACGTTACAACCGCGAAGCGCTTGAAATTAAATACAAAGGTTCGACAATTAGTGATGTGCTGGATATGACGGTTGAACAGGGCGCTAAATTCTTTGAAAACGTGCCAACGATTGCTCGTAAATTGGATACTTTAGTTGAAGTTGGTTTGGGCTATATTAGTTTAGGCCAACCAGCTACAACATTCAGTGGCGGTGAGGCACAACGTATTAAACTGGCTAGTGAATTATCACGTCGATCAACTGGCAAGACTTTGTATATTTTAGACGAACCAACAACTGGTCTGCATAGTGCTGACGTAAAAAAGTTGCTGGTTATTTTGCAAAAACTGGTTGAAGGCGGCAATAGTATGGTTATTATCGAACACAATTTGGATGTTATTAAAACAGCCGATCATTTGATTGATATGGGTCCCGAAGGTGGTATGGGTGGTGGCAATATTGTAGCGGCTGGTACACCCGAAGAAGTTGCCAAAACCAAGAATTCATTTACGGGTCAATTCTTGAAAGAAATGCTCTAAGATTTAATATTTGTAAAAGATATTATTTTTTATTAAATATCTTTTTAATTTCGATTTTTGTTGAAGTCCAAATAACTTGACGTTGCTTTTTGTCTTTTAATAGGTGATACAACGCCGGCGCGATTGAGATAACTAAAATTAGTACTATAAATGGCAATAAAACAGTATCAATATCGATTCCAATGTTGCGCATTATTTGTCCTAAGAAAAATCCTAAATAAGTAACACCAGCCGTCCAAAGTAATCCGCCAATCATATTAAAAGTTACGAATGTTTTATATTTCATCTTTGCGACGCCTGCGACTAACGGTGCGAACGTACGGACGATGGGCACAAAACGGGCAATAATAATTGTCTTACCACCGTATTGTTCATAAAATTCCTGAGCTTTTTTGACGTTTTCTTGACGGAAGAGTAATGAATTTGGTCTTGAAAACAACCTAGGGCCTAATTTACGTCCGAATGTATATCCAACATTGTCACCGATAACGGCAGCAGCGAATAACACTAGTATGACAAGATTAATATTTATATCAAATCTAAAATTTGTTGTACCTTGGATTAAAAAACCTAGTGTAAATAATATACTATCCCCAGGTAAAAAGAACCCAATCAAGAGTCCGCTTTCGGCGAAAATAATTAGCGCCACTACAACCAGTGCCGCGATTGGACCGGCTGTTTGCGCGAAATGTGCTAAATCAAATCCTGGAAACATTTGTTTATTAGTTTAGCACGATAAGCGATTGAATGTTATACTATATATCAGCAGTCAACTATTAACGACTGAAAAGAAGGACAAAATCGATGAACAATATTCTATTGACCTTAGACGCAAGAACTGCCGAAGGTAAAAAACTAGCTAAATTACGTGATAGTGGATACGTACCAAGTGTTGTTTATGGTGGTCATGCCGAGCCAACAAAAACACAGTCAAAATTAGTTGAAACCAATAAAGTTATCCATGCCGCTGGCAAACATACGCCAGTTCATTTGGTAATAAATGGCAGCAAAAAACTAGCCATTATCAAAGACATCGACATGGATCCAGTACGTCATGTACTACGCCACGTTGCCTTTCATACAATTCACCAAAATGACATTATTACAACTGAAGTTCCAATCATTTTAGTAGGTAAAGGTGAAAGTGTGGCTGAACGAGCTGGACTGGTTATTTTGCAAGCTATTGAGCATATTGAAATCAAAGCTAAACCTGCTCATTTACCAGAATCAATCGAACTTTCAATCGTTGATTTGGCAACCGATGAGGACAAATTGACCGTTGGTGATATTAAATTACCAGAGGGTGTTGAGTTTGCCGATGTTGATCAAGATATGGAACTTGTCATTGCCAATGTATATGAACCAGGTGCCTTACAAGCCGCTAACGAAGCCGCTGGTGGTGACGCCGAAGAAGTCAGTGAAGTTGCAGCCGACAATGGTGCTGAAACTCCTGCTGCAGCTGGTGCTGACGCAGCCAAAACTGATACTGAATCTAAATAATTATTATTATAATTATTGTAATTCTC
>CAISVS010000002.1 GCA_903889015.1 uncultured bacterium
ATAATAAATGCCAAAACATATCCAAATATATAGCCTGTAATTCCGCCACTAATACTAATAGCTAAGGCTTCGATTGTAAATTGCCAACATATATCACCGTTGCTGGCACCTAGAGCTTTGCGAATGCCAATTTCGTGAGTTCGTTCGGCAACAGTAACTAGCATAATGTTCATAATTCCAATGCCGCCGACTAATAATGATATGGCGGCAATAGCGGTCGATCCGCCTGCAATTGCATAAAAAAGTTGGCTGGTTGGTTTGGCAATTTGGTCACCGCTAAGGACTGAAAAATCATCTTCACCGTTATGGGCACTAACTAATGTTTTATTTATATCAGTAATTGCCTTCTCTAAATTATCAACTGAATCTGCCTTGAAATCGATTTGTTGAATTTGAACAACATTATTATTAATTTTTTTGCCAACACTAAAGTTAATAATAACTGCGTTGTCAAAATCAATCGAGTTGAAATTAATTGGATCGTTCAGCCGATGTAATACACCGATTACCGTTAAGGGTTTATTACGCACATTAATTAGGCGCCCAACTGATGACTCGGTCCCGAAAACATTAATTGACAGCTGGGCACCAATAACAGCTGTATCTTGATTAGTGCTGCTGTCTAAAAACTGGCCTTCGTATAACTTAAAGTCAGAGACATTGGCAAGGCTTGGAGTTGAAGCGACGATTGATGAACTGCTTGGGGCGACTGAATCAGCTTTGATTGTACCGCTCAGCACCATTATTGGTGCGACGGATTTGACGTGCTCTATGGCACCAGCATGGGCGATGTCGGCTTCTGTAAGTGTACTTGTGGCGTAGTCACGGGTAGGGTTGGAGTTAGTGATACTCGCAATATAATCTGTCTGTTTGCCAGGCCGTATGACGGCGATATTACCACCAAGTGAGTCAATTTGGTCGCGAACTATCTTGTTGGCGCCACTACTGAGCGCGAGTATTGCGGTAATGCTGGCAATACCAATCATGACACCAAGCATCGTCAAAGCGCTACGAACGCGGCTGCTTTTAAGTGATTGATAGGCGTTTTGGATGTGATTTATTAGTAAAAATCGCATTATTTCTTTTTCCTTTTTAATTTGCGAGCTGGTTTTTTGCGACGCTTAATTTGTTGCTGGACGTTGAATTTTGTATCAGTGTCAATTTTGCCATCCAACATCGTAATCACGCGGCTGGCATAAGTTGTCAGGCGTGGATTGTGGGTAACCATAATGATTGTATTGCCACGTTTATGTAAATCAGATAACTCTTCCATGATAATATGGCTGGCGCGTGAGTCTAGGTTGCCAGTTGGCTCGTCAGCCAAAATAATTGACGGTTGATTAACCAGTGCCCGAGCGATTGCAACGCGTTGAGTCTGCCCACCCGATAATTGATGGGGCATATAATATTCACGTTCGTTTAGATGAAAATTGCGTAGTATTTCGCTGGCTATTTTGAGCCTTTTGGTACGAATTACACCTTTGTAAATTAATGGCAGGGCGACATTTTCAAGAATATTTAGACGTGGCACTAGGTTGAAGTTTTGAAAAATAAATCCAATTTGCTGGCTGCGAATTCGTGCTTGTTTGCGTTTTGAGATTGATGCGACTGATTGTCCGTCTAGTTCATATTCGCCATCATATGATCGATCAAGCAGCCCTAAAATATTTAGTAAAGTTGTCTTACCGCAACCGCTTGGTCCCATAATAGCGACAAATTCACCATTTTTGATTGTCAGATTGATACCGTTAATGGCATAGTGTTCAGCATCGCCAAGACCAAACCTTTTTTCAAGGCCACGTAAATGTATTACTGGTGGTATGATTGCATCAGCCATCAAGCCTATTATGAGAGTCTGCTGAATTAACTGCAACCATTACCGCAACGTTAAAAAAACAACTGTTATAATAAATGTTGGAATATGGAATTTGGCTATTGGAATATAGCGTTAAGTCTTTAAGCTAATAGCCATTAGCCATATTCTAATAGCTAATATGGAGAGATGGCCGAGTGGTTGAAGGCGCACGCTTGGAAAGCGTGTGTATGAGTCAAATCGTACCGCAGGTTCGAATCCTGTTCTCTCCGCCAATCTAAAAAGCGACCATTTGGTCGCTTTTTAGATTGCGCAGACAGGACTTGA
>CAISVS010000003.1 GCA_903889015.1 uncultured bacterium
AAAAGTGACAAACGCGGACCGCATATTGTCAGTATTATTGTTGATACGCCTACGAAATTGTCGAAAAAACAGCGTGAATTGCTGGAAGCCTTTAAGGGCAACAAAAAGTACGGCATTTTTTAACCATTTGGTTTATACTTAATATAAACAGGGGGTTAATATGGGTACAGTAATATGGTTAATAATTATAGTGCTTTTTATTTGGTGGGTCGTAAAAAAATATAGTGGTAATTCAGATGAAGTGATTGATGTGAATAGCAATAACTATTTGCGCGGTTATCAGGATGGTTACCATGCCCATCAGATTGAAATAAATAATACGCACAAAACCCCCGAAAATGTTGCTGATTTAGAGCGTCAAAAAGTCGTTCATGATGTCAGCCAAAATGTTGCCAATCAACACGACAAGGTTATGCAGTATCATCCGCCGGTCAATCTGCCCGCTTATAATATTCAGCCAGCTATATCTGCCGAACAGCAAGCTGAAGACAAGAAAAAGCGTGATCTGCAGAATATCAATACGACACTTTATGTGGCGAGTTTTTTGTTGGTTGCAGCGGCAGCCTTGTTTATTGCGGTCGCCGATATTTCGGTTTCGGTCCGATTTATGGGAGTTTGGTTGGTTACAATTGCGTTCTATGGTGCTGGTTTGATATTACACAAGCATGTCGAAAGATTGCGACCTGCAGCTGTTGCTTTTGCTGGTACTGGTTTGGCACTGTTGCCATTTACGGGCATCGCGATGTATCAATTTGTCTTGCCTGATGCGGCAATTTGTTGGTTTATCACCTCATTAATCAGTTTAGCGGCATTTGTATACGCGGCTTCTCAACTGGAAAACGAAGTTCTGTCATATTTATCAATTGCATTTGGTGTCAGCCTGTCGCTTTCGGGTGTTGCGGTGCTGCATACTGGTCTGATTTGGTATTATGTTGTTTTGATTTTATTCGGTTCGTTGATGACGATATTGGCGCAAATCATGCCAAAATGGCTGCCAAGTTATTTTGCTTTACCAATTCAAAAAACCAACAACTGGATTGTGCCACTAACGATTGTTGCCAGTGTTTTGGCGGCTAATAGTTTGAAAGTGACTGACTTTTGGATAATCTCATTAGTCAGTACATTTTATTATGGTGCCGTCGCAGCCTCGTCACCTGACGTGCGTGATGTATCGATTTTTATCACCAGATTCTTGGCTAGTTTGACGCTATTATTAATGGCTTATGATGTGTCTGATTCGACCTGGGTGACAGTCGGGATTACTATGTCGTTGGTTGGTTTAATTCAAGTTCTAATCTCGTCTGTATACTTACCTCATCATAAAGCCGGAAGTGATAACAACGAAGTATGGTTGTGGTTGGGTTTGATAATGCAATTAATAGCGCCGTTATTCGTTCAAAAAGATGCTTTGTGGGATGTAATCACAACGGCACAATTATTATTAGTTATAGTATCAAGTGCTAGTTTGGCATATTGGTTGCATCGAGTGAAAATTTCAGTCTTTAGTACTTTATCATTGACAATTTTACCTATTGTTTGGGGCCGTCAAGTTGTCGAACCAGCCCTTGAATATCACTGGATATCGTTAATATTTATAATTTTTGCTGCTTTAGTGCTGGCAATCCGCTTTATTAAACAACTTAATATACAATTTCCGTCAATTCGACCATTTTTAATTGGTAATTTTGTGATATTCGTAATTGAAGCCTTATTGCTGACATCTGATGTCAGTTCGGGTTGGGGCTTTGGATTATGGTCGGCAGCTACAATCTTGGTTTATGGTTTAATGTACATCGAACGTCAACCTTGGTTAAGTGTTATAGCCAACGGTATGATATGGGCCTCAATCGTTCGATTTGTTTTGCCACAAATTGCATCGCATTGGGTAGCATTAATATTTATTGTCCTAGCCTCGATATCATTAGGCTTGTTGTCGTTTGAAAAGTACATCAAGTCAGCACATGGCCTTGTTATTCGTCCGTATATCGTTGCAAATATCGCCTTATTTGTTATTGAATCGCTAATGTTTACAACTGGTATTGAGTCTAGCTGGGGCTTTATGATTTGGTCGATTGCAACGATTATTATCTATGGTTTGATGTATCTGGAGCGTCAAGCATGGTTAAGTATATTAGCCAACGTTATGATTTGGATTTCGGTTATGCGGTACATTCAACCGTCGATTGAATCGTATTGGGTTGGGTTTATATTCATAGTTCTAGCCGCTATCTCGTTAGTATTGCTGTCGATTGAAAAGCAAATTGAAGCATCAACACCACCGTTTACCAGACAAAGTATGGTTATTAACTATGCCTTATTTACTGCCCAATCATTAATACTGACCTTTGGGATGGATCAAAATTGGGGTTTTGGTCTTTGGACAGTGGCAACGATATTTACTTACATTTTGGTCGCTCTTGAACGTCAACCATGGTTAATTTTGGTTGCAAACTCGATGTTGTTAGTATCTGCTTTACGTCTGATGGATATACAAAATGTCGCCGAGCAATGGCAAGCTTTAACTTTGTCGTGGATAGCCTTTGTCATATTTTATGGCGTCTACTGGTTGTTGAAGTTAGTGTCACAAAATCAGTACGCTGTGTACTTTTGGTGGTCGGCGATTATCGTTGCTGGTGTGATTAATTTGTCGAGTTTGTTTGGCATCAATCATGATGTTGTTATCGCTGCTGGTTGGGGATTAGCGGCCGTATCGTCAGCGATTGCGTACGAAGGCTTTGCAAACAATAAGTATGAATATATTGATATTGGTGTCGTACTAGCCACAATCGGTTTACAAAGAGTACTAGGTGTAACTTCACCCGATACTAATGTGTTGGTTTATACGCACTGGTGGGCGTTTGCAACTGCACTACTCAGCGGCGTTTATTATTTAGACGGCAGGCATGTTGAGGCTAAAACCCGTATGAATATTGCTTTGACATTTATATCGCTGTTTGGTGGCCTTGCGGCACTTGGTTTTTATGGCGTCAGCGATGTGCCGTATAAAACTATATTTTTGATTGAGCATGCCTTAATCTTGTTTACAGGTGCTGTATTGTCGCGCAAGCAGTTTACAATTTGGGGTGCGGTAGGTGTAATTTTGTCGGTTCTTTGGATGGTCAAAGACTTCTTTTACCTGATGCTGGCGCTAATAGCTCTCGTTTTAATCGGTGCTGCTGTCTATGCATTGATTAAACAGTCAAAAAATACCAAATAACCTTGACTAAAACAGTAAAAAATGATACAGTATAAAGATTAAATTACTGAGTTTTATATATGAATAATCACGACGATATTTTTGGTATTTGTGAACATGTTGATCTGCCGGAACTCGGTCTTCATGGTGTGCTAGCGAAAATTGATACTGGCGCTTATTCGGGTGCGTTACACTGTTCAAAAATAAAAGTCGTAATTAGAAAATCTGATGGCAAAAGAGTTTTGAAATTTACTCCATCTGATAATCATTCAAATTCGATGGAGCTAACTAGATTTGTCAGTTCGTATGTCCGTAGTTCGACTGGTCACCGCGTTAAACGCTATCTATTTGACACAGATATTGTTATAAAGGGTAAGGCGTATAGTATACGAATTGGTTTGTCGAATCGATCCGATATGAATTAC
>CAISVS010000004.1 GCA_903889015.1 uncultured bacterium
GCATTGTTGCAACAAAATGCTACAATAGTAACTAGTGGCACAGGTGAAATGGCATACGTAACATCAATTGATGGTGTTGTCGCCAATCCTACCAACCAATATTGGGAATTTTTGGTTAACGACGTATCAGCATCAGTTGGCGCTGGTAGCTACACTACAAAAAGCACCGATACAATCACTTGGAAATTAAGTTCTTTCTAAAAGGAAAAAACAATGACTAAAAATAACATCTTGAAATACATTACAATCATCACTCTGCTGACAGCTTTGGCTGTCGGCTGGAGGGTTGTTAATTTCAATTATGGCATCGCGCCCAACCTTGAGATTGTAACTTCGGTCAGTGTTTTGGCTGCAGTTATACTAGGTCTACAAGCTGCCGTAATCGTACCAATTGCAACAATGATTTTATCCGATTTAATCATCGGTAACACGTCAATCTTTGTTTATACTTGGAGTGCATTTGCCGTTATCGGCCTAGGTGCATTATTACTGCGCAAACTAAATAACAAACCAAAAATGCAAATTTTATCATCGATTGGTTTTGCAGCTGCCAGTTCATTCTTGTTTTTCATCGTCACAAACTTTGGCGTTTGGGCACAAGGCTGGTACCCCGCAACTGTTGCTGGTTTAATCGACTGTTATACAATGGCATTGCCGTTTTACCGCACGATGTTAATTGGCAACTTGATTTTAGTACCTGCTGCTGTAAGTATTTATCAGTTAATCAGATACTATCAAACTTCAAAAAGTTTAGTAGTCGATACCCTTGTTCGCAAGTAATTTATCGTCAAAATGATGTTTTAGTTTAGTCATGTCCGACGCAATATCAACCAGTTTGATAAGCGACTTTGGAAAATTACGACCAGTCAAACACAGACTGGTCGTTTTATGTTTGTCGTTAATTAATTTCTCTAAATCAGAAATATCCAGCAGTCCATCATGAACGGCGTTATTGATTTCATCACAAATTACTAGTTGATAATCGCCACTGGTTGCGGCCATATAAGCAAAATCATAGGTTCGTCTGGCCTCAGCGATATGGTCAGCCTTTGATGCCGTTGAACTTAATTCACCGGCTTCAAAAAAGCCTAGTCCACCCTTATAAAAAGCTAATTTATCATCGAAAATCGGTGCAATCGTTCGGATAAACTGGTGTTCACTGACATCCCACATCTTGATAAACTGTACAAAAGCCACATTAAAGCCCGCGCCTAATGCCCGCGCCATCAAACCTAGCCCAGCACTAGTCTTGCCTTTACCGTCGCCAGTATAGACGACAATAACGCTATCTTTTTGTTTATAATCTTCAAATGCCATGATATAAGTATACATAGAAATAAGCGTTCTTTACATAACACATATTAATGACTCAGAGATACTATAGACCACTACTAAGATTAAATAGTGATGTAATTTCTGATTGGCTTAAAGCTCTTGACCATACACCCATCTCATCGTATTTGCCCATACCCCCACCATAAAAATCCCAACTATTTTTATTCACCATAAACGGCTGCGTGCCATTACCATTATCTACATTTGCACCAATATTATAACTTGATAGCACAGTACTATTAAGATACACAATGACATTCGTCCCATCGTAAGTAACAACTATATGATTCCATTGATTAGTTGGTGCGGCTCCAGAGCCAGAAATATAGTCATAGTTACTATTTACGCCGGTCGTATTACCACGGCCAACAGTTAACCTAACTACGCCATTTTCATCAACACCAATCTCAGTCCCCTTATAATTACCACCGTACCAGCCAAATTGTCTGCCTTGAGCCTGACCAGAGCCTGATCTTCTGTATGTCCAAAATGACATAGAAAAAGGAGTTGCAACACCATTAACTACCGAATTAAAATTAGATCCCATATCAATATACGTCACAGGACTATCGTTACTGCTTGTGCTATAGCCCCAAAAATCATAAGCACCATTTTTATTGCCAGATATCCACGGTTTATTCATATCATGAGCTGCTGTTACCGCATATAGTCTAGCAATATCAGCATCATTTGGGGTAAGATTACTAGATCTATTAACAAAAACTTCATCGATATTTCCCTTAAAGTAGGTAGGATAGCCAACATATGAGTTTCCTATACCTAGCCTGTATGAAGCCGCGCAATACGTAGCTCTATCTGTTACGGAATTACCGACATATACACCATCAACATACATTCTTACGGGTGTAAAAGTTGTAGGGTTAATAGTATAGACTGCCGCAATATGATGCCAACCATTAAGAATTGATGGAATTGACACCCAAGGGCCCGAATTACCACAACCCCATGCACCTACTCCCGTTCCATCAGATTTAACCATTATGCCAAAAGTGGCATTATTTTGTCCCGAGCCATTATCATCCATTATAATAGCCTGGAAATGATTAACATCGGCTGGATTGTCAAGCGTATACACCCATGCCGACACCAGATAGCTTGACGTTCTTGTATCAATCGTCATCGTATTAGTCGTCAGCATACGATTACCTATACCATTAAAACTAAAGGCGCTGCTAGCATTACTAAATCGATCAGTGGTTAAACTTGTTCCATATAATGTAGCATCATTACCGCTCGTACTAGCATCACTAGCACTAGCATCGAAAGGATAATACAAAAAAGCATTTGTTTTTACCGTACCATTATTCGTACCAAACGAATCGTATACAGTTTTGCCATAGGTCTCATCCATTTTCCAGTAAGATACTAAGTTTTTTTGAAGATTATTTGTAAATACTTGGAAAATCCCACTACTGTTGAATGTATGGATTGTATAGCCTCCAACATACGGAGTACCAGATCTTGAATTAAGATTATTAGAATCAATATAAGTTATAATGCCACCGGTTGCATTAATAGCACCACTTGGATAAGAAATAATCACTACGCCTGAACCACCCGTGCCACCAACCGCACCACCGCCACCACCGCCACCGCCACCACCGCCAGTATTTGCTGCGCCATTACCACCCGTAGCCAAATCATTCGCACCACCAATACCGCCACCGCCTAATCCAGCAACTCCGACGGCTCCAGCACACCACCTGCCACCACTACCGCCGCCACCATAATATACCGCCGTACCCGAAATAGAGTATTGCAATCCATTACCTCCAATACCCGAGATTCCAACGCCACAACCACCCCCAGATGCATTGCCGCCATTAACTGCAGATCCACCACCACCGCCACCATTGCCAGCCGTGGCGTCAGAGATGCCGTTGCCCCCTTTACTTCCTTGATTCATAGTACCTGAGCTACCTAAACCAGCTTGGCCAGTGGCACCATCAATAGTTCCAGCCCCACCGCCACCCGATCCACCAATAGTTGATTGAGATACCGCATTGGTATTAATGCGGCCACCACCACCACCGCCACCAACAGCCACTAAGTTACTAAGTGATGAGTTACCACCATTTGACCCAGCCGATCCAGTTGAAACACCACCAGATCCACCATTACCAACTACTACTGAATAAGATTGAGTAGTAATACCAAACGCATCACTATACGTAACGCCTCCTCCTCCTCCTCCACCACCGTGATTGTTACCACCACCGCCGCCACCACCAACAGCTAAGACCTTTACAACTGATGTGTTTGGTAAAATTACAAAAATACCATTACTCATAAAAGTATGTACCGTATTCGCACCAACTTGGGTAATTGTACCGCCAGTTGCAGAGAGTGAACCAGTCGGATAAGAAATGATGACAATTCCCGAACCTCCTGTACCACCAGAAACACCCGTGCTTGTATAAGCACCCGCACCGCCACCACCAGTATTAGCCGACCCATTTGAAACTGCGTTGTTTAATGTAGTTGTTGAATTTCCACCACCACCTAGCCCTCCATTAATATCGATGTAGGCACCACCACCGCCACCATAATATTGCGATGAGCCAGAGATAGAATTTATAATTCCTACACCACCCAAACCTGTTGCGCCGCCAGCACCTCCCGCGCCACCACCACCGCCACCACGAGCTGAGCCACCAACTCCGCCAGAATTACCTTGACCACTAATACCGGCGCCACCGCCAGTACCAGGATGAGTTCCGCCGCCGCCAGATCCACCATAAGATCCAGTATTAGGCGCAGTTCCACCAGCGCCACCGCCATAGGCTATAATAGCCGAAGCAACATCTGGGGTATCAGTCGAGTTTCTGCCGTACACTTCAACGCGCGCTGAACGATTCATTCCAGTTGTTCCACAACAACTATACCAGTCTCCTGCACTATATAAATAACCAGTATGCCTGATGCCAATACCGCCACCAACATCGTCCGAACCATAATCTCCGGCTCCATTTTCATTAAATCGGTAGCCCCACCTAGCACCACCATTAGCTGATCCACCCAAATCACCAAGTTTTATGCCCCAAGCTGAAGGACCTGGATTTGTAGTAGTCTGAACCACCTGGGAGCTAAAATATGTAGCATTCCAATATGGTGACAAGTTATTGTTACCCCAGTTACGATACTGATCAAAACCAGCTAAAGCTGTCCGACTAGACCACACGCTATCATTTAGCCACCTTGTATCACCCGCATCTGGCCATCTAGCCATGATATCAGTAGTACCCAACTCATTAAATGATCGGTACTTAGCATCGGCATCAACTCTACTTAAATCATTGTCATTTAAAGTGTTGGCAGTTGTCCAATAGTTAGCATTGTAATTAAACGTTGTTCCTCTTGTAGCTTTCATTAGCATAGTCCAACCACCACTATCATAATTCATATCGCAATAAACTTTAAAGGGTGTATTCGGCCCAGTGCCGTCTGGATCAATCCAATATGATCCATCCTCACTAATACCGTCTAATCGCAAAGAATAGCAACTTTTACCTGGATAACTAGATGAATAACCGTATTGAATAGCCGTATTTGTAATGACTGATGAGTTTTTACCATTATTTCCACTGGCACCGCCAGCACCAACAGTAATCGAGTATGTTTTGTCTGAAACGACAAAAGATGGATTAAAAATAACACCACCGCCTCCACCGCCGCCAGATTCGTATCCATTATTATTTCCTTTTCCACCGCCCCCTCCACCCCCCACAACTAATACACTGACAGTAGGTGAGGTTGTGACTTTGGATACGTTCTCTTGGTTGTATTGACGCCAAATACTGTTATCTGAGGTGCGTAATAGTTTGACTGCACCTGAAGAATTAATAGTAGTGGCTTTACCGTTAGAATCAACTGCTGGGAGTTTAACTGAAAAGGTAGATACAGTTTGAGCATTTTTTGTAACTGAGTGACAGGCATTAGTTGTGTCAGCTGGGCAGATTGAGACATCTAGTGCAACACCACTACAATTGGTGTCAGGGCCAAGTGGATTAGCGTCAGACCACAGTGGGGCACCGTTGTTGGCCAACAGACAAGCTTTGGCATAGGCAACACCAGCATCACTGGCTGTTTGAGATAGTTGAGCTAGATACTGAGTTTGCAATGCCACGCGGACGGCTACAGTTGAGGTGACAGACATTAGTAAAACGGTTAGCATAACAATTGATGCGATTAAAACCGTAGGCAAGGCAAAACCACTCAAATGGCGAGATTTCATGACTTAATTGTAGCATAAGCGAGTTAACTAATCAGTAGTACTTCGCCGCCAATTGCTTGACGAAAATATCCATCGTGACTGACGTAAACAATCGCACCGCTGTATTTTGCCAGCGCTGTCTCTAATTCTTCGATACTTGGCAAATCCAAGTGATTTGTTGGCTCGTCCAAAATCAACAGTTGTGGATTGTTGGCCAACATCGTAATCAACTGAAAACGGGCTTTTTGACCACCCGAAAGGCGCGAAATCGGCGTTTTGCCA
>CAISVS010000005.1 GCA_903889015.1 uncultured bacterium
TTTATTCAATCAAGGCATTATTATTAATTTTGCTCACCAAACCTTTAAGTGGGGGAACGATGCTAAAGGCAACGCCAATGTATACTGTGTAATAATCGGCTTTTCGTTTTATACAAATATCAATAAGAAGATTTTTGAATACAGCGATATAAAAGGTGAGCCAACCCAAGTGGGCGCAGGCAATATAAACGGCTATCTACTTGACATGCCTAATATATTCATTGAAAGGCGCAATAAGCCACTATGCAACGTCCAACGAATGAGTTTTGGCAATATGGCACTTGATGGTGGTAATTTGCTATTTAATAGTGATGATGAAAAAACACCTTCCTAACCAAAGAGCCAAATGCAAAAAAATACATTAGACGCCTAATCGACGCTAGATCTTTTTTACATAACGAAAGTCGGTATTGCTTATGGCTCGTTGGTATTGATCCTAGTGAATTAAGGAAGATGCCAGAAGTTTTAAAGAGGATTGAAAACGTAAAAACATTTAGACAAGCAAGTAGGGCACCAAGTACAAATTTACATGCTATAAGGCCATCGGAATTTCGAGATACCGCACTCTCAAAAAACTATATTATTATTCCACGCGTTTCATCTGAACGCAGAACATATATACCATTAGCTTTTGAGGATAATAGTGCCATACCGAACGACCGCTGTCAGGTAATTGCTAATGCTAGTCTATATAGCTTCGGTATAATAACAAGCAATATGCACATGGCGTGGATGCGTGTCGTTGCAGGTAGGCTCAAAAGTGACTATACATACAGTAAAGATATTGTTTATAACAATTTCATCTGGCCACAAATAAATGATATTCAAAAATCCGAAATCGAAAGACTTGCCCAATCCGTGCTTGACGCTCGCAATGAATACCCTAATGCAACCTTGGCAGATCTATACGACCCACTGACAATGCCACCATCACTTCGATCTGCTCACAAAAACCTCGATCGTGCAGTTGATAAATTATATGGAATATCATCATCAGCCCCAGATACCGAACGAGTTGCAAAATTATTTGAACTTTATAAAGATAAGACAAAATAATAAGCATTGTATAAAAAAGTATAAGCATTATAATATAATTACAATTACGTAACTTAAGAAAATGGTCATTTGCAATAGTGTTAATAATGTTGTATTATTGATATATAACAAAAGCGGGGCAAGCATGAAAACAAGTATATCGTTCAAACTAGCAAAAATTGCTCGTAAAGTTGGTTATGATTTTCATAGCCATAATAACGATGCCGTTGTTGCAATGCAACGCGAAATTGGCGAACTTGGCGACTCTGGAATTAACTTCTTGGTATCGATTGACCGCGACGGATCATGGTACGCCGAATCAACAAACGTCGATAAAATTATATCTGGTGGCGACAAGCAAAACGAAATCGATGCAATGATAAAAGATGCAATCTTTACATATTACGGCGTCGACCCTCAGCATTCAGTCAACTCACTTTTACGCAGTACTGGCGACACCTCAACTGTAAAACAAATGGTCCAAATGACGGCATAGGAAAATCATGATAACGCTAACTAACCTGAATCAAAAGAAATGGGTAAAAGCGTTTAAAAAACTTGGTTTAATTGTTGATACAAAAAAAGGCAAAGGTAGCCATTTTAGGATATTCAACCCAGTCAACAACAAAGCCACAACCCTGCCATCACATTGCCACAAATTCATCAGCCTTGGGATATACAAAACCCTGCTTGAATGGGGATTCAGTGAAGCAGAGATTGATAACGCTTTGAAATAGGCAAGTGACGTATTAATCATATAAACTTAATTATCAACTTCAATAAATTATCCGACCGGACAAAATATTGAAGTAGATTAATTAGATTAACAATTATATCTAGGTTTTGGCACCTCCTTTGAACACTAATAATAAGACAACCCGGTGAGTTGCCGTATAAATCAAGTTAATCAAACCTTGCTATCCGAGTATGTTTGAGTGAAGCGAGTTACGCAGGATACAAAGTTTGATTAACTTTATTTATAACGCGCAACGAGGTTGGTTGTTGTTTATTGGTGCGAGAAGGAGGTTCGTCAGCAAATACAGTCTTAGGGACGGTTCTTGCATTGTTTTTATTCCTACTACATACCATCTACTATTTACTATCTACTACTGTTATGCTAAAATAACACCATAACAATCAATGTTGGGAGGTGCCGATAGTATCGGGCCGTTATTACCACAGAAAGGGTTCACTAATAATGACCAAAA
>CAISVS010000006.1 GCA_903889015.1 uncultured bacterium
CGCATGACGATCCTATTGCCAATATTTGCTAAATTGCGACGGCGTAGTGTATCTATAATCATCAATACTCGTGACCCAATAGAACACGAGGGCGATTATTACTATCAAGCGCTTGAAGCGGTGGTCACGATGCGAGAAATGGACATAACGGTGTTATATACCGTAGGTCATCACCGCAAACTCGCTATTATTGACCGCGCTGTGTTTTATGAAGGCAGCCTGAATATTATGTCGTTTAGCGACAGTTGTGAGATAATGAGACGAGTAGTATCAGTAACGGAAGCCAAAAGACTACTAAAATTTATCGGGATAAAAAATTATGCTAGACGCTAACAAAGATTTTCAGGATTTGAACCTATCCGAGAGTGAAGAGGCTATTAAGGCCGCCCTGGAATATCTTCGTCACAAAGATCCGACAAACGCTAATCGCGAATATGCGATTGGTTTACTGAAGCGCATGCAGAGAGTAGCGAAGAGTATTGCTGATAAATCCGAACTTAGTTTTGAAGAGTTTGTCGAGAAATATAACAAATCAAAAGATAACTAAAACGGCAATACGTCAGATGATTTGACGCCAAGTGCTTTTACGATTTTTTCGAGAGTTTTCAAAGATGGCACGGATTCGCCACGTTCAATTTTGGCGTAGTGATTTACGGTTGTGCTGGCACGTTTAGCGACGTCAGCTTGCGTCAAGTTTCGCTTGTAGCGAGCTTGCTGGAGATTTTTACCAATTTGTTTAGTGTCTAAAGCCATTTGTACGTATTATACAATAAAAATGCCTACTTGCCGCCAGTAATCGAATCGGTCCCATTCCCGTGTTTAGGCAGATAGTTGTTTTCACTTACAACTTTTTTACCAGTTTCCCGCTCTAATTGCTGACGAGCATTGCCAGCGACTGAACCACCGCGTCTGGCGGCATCCTTGTTTTGTGCCATGCCATGAGTATTGTCGGTGCGTGCTATCTCGGTCGTCGATGCCTCGCCAAGTTGCGTAAAAAGAAGTTCCAAATCGTTCATATGGTCGCGTAGATTCTGGCGCTTTAGGCCTTTTATCTTTTTGTACTGGCTGGGTGTCACACCAAACGTTGCTTTAGAAATTTCAGCGGTTAAGATAGCGTAGTCCCGTTCACCATTCACTTCGCGCTTATCCCATTCATCGGTCAACTCATTACGAATCGCGATGCCGCGCACTCGTCGTTCTATCCATTTTTCATCATAGCCTTTGGCGCGGTATATCGCCTTCATGCGCTTCTGTGCTAACTCTGGATCCTCGATTTCCTGAACTCTCTCATAGCCAACGCGTGCCAGCCAACGCTTGAATGGCTCGGCTTTTTTACTTGGAATTGATTGTATAAGACGAAAAATTCCCTCTGTGTTCCAACAAGATAGCTTCTGTTTTCCACCCGCAGTATCGAACGGCAGCAAAAGGGGGGGCTCAATTTGTACCACCCCTTTTTCCACAGGCTTATCGAACAGCGCCGCTAGTTCCGTATCACGCTGGCGCATACGCTTTAAATACTGCGCCGGATCAGCTGAATCAGTCAACACCTCGACAACATCATTTATTACAAACCACCATTCGCCACCATGAAGCTGCTTACGAATTTCCCGCTTTTGAAAAATTGCTATCTTGCTAAACTCCTCGCTCATTTATCCACTCCTTTTATTACGTCAACTACTTTGCCATCAATGCTAAAGTCATCATGATTACTAATTATAATTGGTGCGTAATCGTTTTGGCGGTGCGACTCCGACATCAATACAGTGCGTTGACGAACATTGTCACGCCTTAGACGTTTAACATTGGCCAGCCCGCCGATTATTGAAACTACAATATCGCCGTCCCGTGGAACATAATTATCCTTCTTCTCGATAATTATGTAATCACCGTCTTCGATTTCTTTGTCATTGACGCGGGCACGGTTCATTGAATCACCACGAGCAATCAACGCATACAATTTGTCAGAAAGTTTAGATTTCAACACCGAAGGCGACACGGCCAAATTGTCAACAATCCTACCGTCGGCGCACTTAGTGGCTTCACCGCAATCCGCCTCACCCATTACTGGAATACGGATAAGCCCAGCGGCAGTTTTGATAGACGGCACTAAATTATTATTCACCCTAACTAAATCACCGCGCTTGATAAGCTGATTCAAATGGTGAGTAATTTGAGATGGATACTCGCAGTTAACCATCTGGACTAAATCTACTCGCCGAATCGAACTAATGTCGTGTAGTTTGGCAATGTCTAATAATTTTTGCTGTATCGGGTTCATCAAACATATATTATCACACCGTGTGTTCTCTGTCTATTTCGTGTTTTTAGGATGTGGTATGCGCCTAGATTAACTAGCAGAGCGAATAATCGACACCGTCAAATTCGGCCGGCACCTACGAAAAAACCGCACGAGACTCAACCGTGCGGCTTTATAACAATATTTGTCTTGTCAGCACTAAACTAAACAAAGACTGGTCACCTGATCGGATATCAATGGCGCAGATTTATCAGTAAAACTGACAAATATCGGGCCGTTTTTGTTATACCGGGAAACACGGAAACCGATGTTCGTGTTCGTGTTGCTGGGAGCGTTGTTCAAATTCAACGTCAGGACGCCGGCGTTGCCGCCATTGTTCCAATTGCCACCGCGAAGGAAGGCGCGCAGCCCACATTATAATCAAGTAACCATAAATAGTATACTAAAGTTATAACTGTCCTACAAAATGCTTTTGAAAGCGTCGTATGTATTGATACGCTGGTAAAAGCTCACAAAAAAGCCTTGATTGGTAAGCGTTATAACGCAAAGGCCACGACCTCAAATTACAACTTCATGAGTAATCTTGTCGTATTACAGGATGAACTCCTTGGCGGCAGTTATAAACCGTTACCATACCGCGACCGTATTATAAGAGAGCCCAAGATACGTCATATCCAAGCTCCTGATTTTCGCGATCGGATTGTTCATCATGCCATTCATAGCGTGCTTAACCAGTTTTATGAACGTCATTTCATCTCGGATTCGTATGCCTGCCGCCCTGGACGTGGCACACATAAAGCGACGCAAAAAATCCAGTCCTTTCTGTGCGGCTCACCAGTACCACTTTATGCCTGCAAACTAGATATTTCTAAATACTATGCTTCAATCAATCACTCCAGGCTTAAGCAGCTGCTAGCTGATAAAATTGATGACCTCAAATTACTAGCACTGATGAGCGTTATTATAGACTCAGCCAACAGTGGCACTGAACATGATTATCTTTTCGCTACTGACTCGTATTTTCATACCAAAGGCGCCAGAGGTATCCCGATTGGAAATTTAACCAGCCAATTATTCGCCAACATCTATTTGCATCACGCCGATATGTATGCCAAACAGCAATTAAAAATTCGTCATTACGTCCGTTACATGGACGATATCCTGATTTTTCATGAAAGCAAGGCCCAGCTTCAAATCTGGCAACAGGCAATGATAAGATTCTTCTACGAAGAACTATTCTTAACCGTTAACCCACATAAAATCCGTATATATCCTGCCAGAATTGGTGTTGATTTCGTTGGTTATGTAATTTATCCGCGTTCTATGCGCCTGCGAGGCAGTAGTGTCCGCAGATTCAAAAAACACTACCGCCAACAACTAAAAGGTCTGCTGACAGACAAAGTCAGCAAGAATACTATTCAAACATCTTTTGACGCTTGGGCGGCTCACGCTGGGCACGCCAACACCAAACGGCTTGTCGAACACCTGCGCAGCTGGCAAGATGAGTACTTTTTCGTTCATGCCGTTCAAAAATATGCCCGCAAAAATAATATAAAAGGTCCGCAGGTTCAATTATCTTTATTTGACAAAGAATAATGCTTGGCCCATCCCCCACGCATTTTGCCAACTTCATCGATTTGACGGATTATATAGCCCAGTGACTCGGATTTTATAAAGTGCATTTCGTAGGCTACTCGCAAAAGCCCACGCAACACCTCCAGTTCGACGTTCAAATCGTCCAGACTTTTAAGCGCCCCCCCCCACGACTACCAATGTTGTTGGCTTCGATGATGAACCTTAGACAAATCAAAGCACTGTTTTCGATTTGCTGTCCTAAAACGAAGCGTTGTTTTTTAGGAAAAGTATTTACCTTTTCAAACAGCCACAAGACCGTTTCTAGCATTTTGGTGTAAATAATGAAATCTTTTTTCATGTTATTTGTATTTGCTTAATCACATTTTCTTGGGGGCTTTGCCCGCCTAAATCTCAAGATTAAAGACCATAAGAGCCAAGAGGCAAAGAATCAAGAATAAAAGTCTATATCACCGGGAAACACGGAAACCGA
>CAISVS010000007.1 GCA_903889015.1 uncultured bacterium
TATCAGATTGGAAGGTACGATTCGTTCGCACGGTGTTCATGCCTGTGGTGTGGTGATTGCGCCTGATGATGTTGTTAAGTTTGTACCTCTAGAAATGGCGCAAAAAGGTGTGATTGCGACGCAATATTCGATGGGCTTGGTCGAAGAATTGGGCCTTTTAAAGATGGACTTTTTGGGTCTATCTAACCTTACGACGATTAATAATACTTTGCGTATTATCAAAAAAGTTCACAAGGTTAAAATTGATTTGGGTGATTTGCCGCTGGATGACAAAGAAACATATGAGCTGTAGCAGCGTGGCGATACGACCGGTGTCTTTCAGTTGGAATCGGCCGGAATGAAGCGCTATTTGCGCGACCTTAAGCCATCAGCTTTTGGTGATATTATCGCTATGGTGGCGTTATATCGACCGGGTCCAATGCAATTTATCGACAGTTTTATTAAACGCAAACACGGGTCTGAGCAGATTTCGTATTTACATGATAAATTCGAGAATTCATTGGAAGAAACTTACGGAATTTTGGTTTATCAAGAGCAATTTATGCAGATTTCCAAAGATTTTGCCGGCTTTACTGGTGGTCAAGCCGATACTTTGCGTAAAGCCGTTGGTAAGAAAAAAATCGATTTAATGCGCAAGGTAAAGGCCGACTTCGTTGAAGGTGCGGTTAAACATAGCGGGGCTGACCCAAAATTGGCCGAAAAGTTTTGGGCTCAGTTGGAAGAGTTTGCTAATTACTGTTTTAACAAGTCGCACGCCGCTTGCTATGGTCTAATTGCGTACCAAACTGCCTATTTAAAAGCACATTATCCTGATGCCTTTATGGCAGCACTTATGACTAGCGACCAAAACGACATTGATCGTTTAGCAATTGAAATTAACGAATGTAAACACATGGGAATTAAAGTTTTGCCACCTGATGTCAATGAAGGCTTCGTTGAATTTGCAGTTGTGCCAGACAAAAAAGAAATTAGGTTCGGCATGGCGGCCGTCAAAGGCGTCGGTACTGGCGCTGTCGAAGAAATTTTGCGGGCCCGCAAGGACGGCAAATTTAGCAGTGTTGAAGATTTTGCTAAACGCGTTTCGACTAGTAAATTCAATAAAAAAGCATGGGATTCGTTGATTAAATCTGGCGGTTTTGATAGCCTTGGTGACCGTTCGGATTTGTTATTTAATCTGGAAACTGTACAGGCCTTTGCTAGTAAATTGCAAAAAGAAGCCTTAAGTGGCCAGACCGATTTGTTTGGTGATTTGCTGGGCGCTGCCCAAGTTCAATCGACCGTTACAATGCAGCCGTCGCCAGTCAAACACACTGACCGTGAACGTTTGACATGGGAAAGGGAATTAATGGGGCTATATGTCAGCGCTCATCCGCTGGATAATTACGACGTCTATTTTGAAGAGCAAACAGTGCCATTGATGCAGGTAACGCCAGATTATGACGGTAAAAAGGCAACTATTGGTGGGCTAGTGTCGACAGTTCGGACTATTATTACTAAAAGTGGCACCAAAATGGCGTTTGTTGGGTTGGAAGATAAAACTGGTGAAAGTGAAATTATTGTTTTTCCAAATTTATACGAGCAGATTGGTGCCAAATTAGTCCAAGATGCCGTAATTCGGGCGACTGGCAAAATTAGCGCTCGGGACCGTGATGGAAATTTAGGTACCGATGCCAAAATGATTGCTGATGAGATTCAATTTGTATCTGATAATGAGTTAAATACTTACGAATCAAATGGTCGCAAAATGGATCGCCCAAAAGTCAGCGCCAAGGTTAAGGCAATGCGAGTTGCAGTCAAAAATCCATCGACTATGGTAGCGGCTGCGGTTGCTACTGCGGTCAAGCCGATTATTCCACTCGACAAAGACATCGCTAAAAAGTTGTATGTTCATATTAAAAACCCTGACGACCAAGATTCATTGCGTCAATTAAAGCAAATTTGCGGTAATCATCCTGGGTTATTCGATATCATTTTGGTTTTGGGTGCCGACAAAAAGTCAGCCGTTAAGTTGCCATTCAAGGTTGAAGCCGACAATTCATTGGTTGATGAATTGGTCAAAATTTTAGGTGAAGACAGCGTCGTTATTAAATAAATTAAATAGTTAGGCCGTAAAGTGCAATACCAGTGGCGACGCTGACGTTGAATGATTCTTTTTTGCCGACCATTGGAATTTCGATTAAATCATCGCAAATATCACGCATTTCATCTGTTATGCCTTTTACTTCTTCGCCCAGTAATAATACGATTTTGTCGCCCGCGACGTAGTCAGTCAGCATAATACTGCGCCTATCTTGTTCAAGGCCGACAACTCGATAGCCTTGCTGTTTTAGACTATCTATATCAGGTGTTTCTTGGTGTTCAAATGGTACCATTGTTTCGGCGCCTAATGCGGTTTTGTGGATTTGTGATGTTAGTTTTTCAGAGATGTGGGGCAGGCGTGAATCGACGGCTAATTTGGGATATGGACTGTAACCGCTGATAATAATTTTTGACACGCCAAAGCCTTCGCAGGTGCGAAAAATCGACCCAATGTTGTGGGTTGATCGAATGTTATGGGCAATGACAATAATTTCGCGCATGGGTTTTATTGTAGCATCTTTTTTGCTGTTTCTTCATTACCATCCACCATTCCAATACTAATCCAACATCCTGTTTGTCTGACGCGGCAAGAATAAAGTTTAGGTTACTTTGTATCCTGCGTAACTCGTTACCACTCAAACATACTCGGATAGCAAGGCGTCCTAAACTTTATTCTTCCGGTCATCCAAAGGGATATTGTATTAGTATTGTTCATGTTGGACGGCTAGCGACATCTTCAATTCGCTTTATATAAGTGTTGATTTTATTATGCTTGTGCTATAATAAATTTTATGAAAAAGCGTGGCAAATTACTCTCTCTCTCTCTCTCTCTCTCGTAAACCACTAACTTTTAAGCTTGAAAATAAACAGTTGAATAAACCTCAGAATAGTCATGGTTTTACTATTGTTGAACTTTTAGTTGTTATTGTAGTTATTGGTATTTTAGCTGCGATAACCATAGTTTCATATACGGGCATTAGTAATCGTGCCACAGTTGCTGCCGTCCAATCAGATTTGGATAGTGCTGGTCGTAAATTAAAACTTTATTACACTCTGTATGGTTCGTATCCTACCGCCATGGACGGTAATAATTGTCCAACAGCACCTAATGCCGATACTAACTATTGTTTGCAAAGTAGTAATGGTAGTACCTTAGCGTACAACTCAGTCGCACCTACGACTTTCAGACTAACCGATACTAAAAGTTTCACAAGTTATTCAGTAACTGACAACTCGACACCAAGTGTAGCTACAACCGTAAATGGCTCAACTACAGGCAATGCCTGTCCAACTGGTTACATTCCAGTTCCAGGTAGCGGCACTTATGGTACTAATGATTTCTGTGTGATGAAGTATGAAGCAAAGAATGTTGGTGGTGTTGCCACTAGTCAAGCTGCCAGCACGCCTTGGGTTAGTATTTCTCAAACCACAGCTATAACGACTGCAGCCTCAGCCTGCTCAGGTTGTCATTTAATTACTGAGGCTGAATGGTTAACTATTGCACAAAACGTCCTATCCGTTGCTAGTAACTGGAGCGGCGCATCTGTTGGTAGTGGCTATATCTACTCAGGACATAACGACAATGCTCCAGCGAATACACTGGCAGCTGATGCTAACGACGCTAACGGATATAGTGGTGAGACAAATGTGGGCGGTAATCAAAAACGCACACTTACTTTAACGAACGGTCAAGTCATCTGGGATATGTCAGGAAACGCAACGGAATGGACTACTGGTGTGACAACTGGTAACCAACCTGGCACTGTTGGTAATAACTATTCCCCTTGGGCTGAATGGAATGCTACTCCTGTTCACGGTAGTTTGTCCCCTGATCCATTTCCGTCTACAACAGGAATTGTTGGTTCTGGTAGTTGGACTAGTGCTCAGGGTATAGGACCATTATTGAGTAAAACTAATGAAGCAACTGCGCGTGCCTATCGTCGTAGTGGTCCTTGGAATGATTTTTCTAACGACGGAATTTTATCTTTGCGCATGGATGCTGCGCCTAGTGATGCGCCTGGCGACTGTGGCTTCCGTGTTTCTCGCTAATATAAAGCTAATATATTGAAAATATAACCAGTCATTTGTTTCATAATTGTGTCTAATTTGCTATAGTTAATCTCAATAAACACCATGAATCTGATATCTGATCAAGTTGATAAAAAAGAAATTGAAATAATTGTTCGCGAGCTGAAAAAGGTTCTAAGTAACAATGTTATTGGTGATGTAACTGAGTTTGGCTGTTATTTAGGTA
The DNA here is from genome assembly GCA_903889015.1 of uncultured bacterium. Taxonomy (GTDB): domain Bacteria; phylum Patescibacteriota; class Saccharimonadia; order Saccharimonadales; family Saccharimonadaceae; genus UBA1547. Next base: position 4,334 of record CAISVS010000007.1, read on the forward strand.
CAACTAGTGTGTATTTGGCAAAAACATTAATGTCGACGCCTGATCGATTGTTGTATGTTTATGATTCTTTTGCTGGACTGCCTGAAAAAAACGGCAAAGATATTAGTCCGCTGGGTGAAAGTTTTAAAGCAGGCGAATTGTTGGCGTCTAAAAAACAATTTATTAAAAATATGCATCAACATGGTGTGCCGGTGCCGCATATTACCAAAGCTTGGTTTGCAGACATTCAAGAGACTGACTTACCCAAAAAAGTCGCTTTTGCCTATTTGGACGGTGATTATTATATGTCGATAGTTGATTCGCTAAGGTGCTTAAATGGTAGACTGTCATCAGGCGCGACAATAGTAGTTGATGATTATGGCAACGCGGCGCTACCTGGTGTGGCAAAGGCGATTGACGAATGGTTAAAAACTAACGCCGCAACTATAAAAGTTGAACATTCATTGGCAATAATCTATGTAAAACGCTAAAGCTTTTATGATATGATTAGTGTAAATGGACGAAGATAAAATACAGCAAAATCGTCGCGAGGCGGATGAACAAGCAACTGCACAACGTGCAGCGATTTTGGGTATTAAATATCTGGA
>CAISVS010000008.1 GCA_903889015.1 uncultured bacterium
CTTTACGCCGTGAAGGTTATGAATTTGAAGTTGGTCGTCCACAGGTTGTGACGATTGTCGATGGTGGTGTTACTAAAGAACCTATCGAAGAATTGTTAGTTGAAGTCGCTCAAGAATTTTTGGGTACTGTCAGCCAAGAACTTGGTGCTCGTCGTGCGGCTATGGTCAAACAAGAACAAGCTGCCAGCGGTGCTGCTCGCGTAACTTACATTTTGCCAACTCGCGCCTTAATCGGTCTACGTAACTTGTTATTAACTGCTACCAAAGGTACGGTGATTATGAACTCTTTACCACACGGTTATCAGCCGCTTGGTCCAAAATTGCCACAGATTCGTAACGGTGCTTTGGTTACAACCGAAGCTGGTGTAACGACTCCATATGCTTTGGAAATGGGTGAATCACGCGGCACGCTGTTTGTTGGTCCTGGAACGCAAGTTTACTTGGGTATGATTGTTGGTATGAATCAACGCCGTGAAGACCTTGAGATGAACGTCTGTAAGGCTAAACACCTAACCAATATGCGCAGCTCATCAAGTGACGGTACAACTCAGTTGACGCCATTTACGAATTTAAGTCTTGAACAATGTATCGACTTTATCGAAGATGATGAATTGTTGGAAGTAACTCCAAAAAATCTACGTCTACGCAAAAAAATTCTTGATCCAAACTTGCGCAAACGCGCTGCTAAAAACTAAGAGTGTTATTGTTGGTTGAGCAAGCTTTCGTAAACTTTTACATAGTTTGCTGCCATTATAGAAACATCAAAGCGTTCAACGGCTTGTCTACGACATTCTTCTCTTGATATGTCGTCGATTTTAGAGATAGCTTCTACTGCTTGGTCTATGCTATCGACTAAAAATCCGGTTTTTTCGTTTTGTATTATTTCTGGTAGTGAGCCGTGGGAGAATGCAATAACGGGTGTACCAGCTGCTAGGGATTCTATAATTGTAAGACCAAAGGCTTCGTTCCATCGGATAGGAAATATGTAGGCTTTTGCGTTTCTCATTAGTTCATTCTTTTGTAATAAATCTACTTCGCCAAGATATTTTATTTGATCTCCGTCAATTTGGTCTTTTATTGATTCATAAAACTCCATGTCGCTTATATTTCCTGCCATTAACATTCTTTGTCCGGACTTTTTTGCTATCTCTATGGCGATGTCAGCACCTTTTGCTTTGGACATTGTTGCCAAAAACAGTAGATAGTCGCCACTATTTGGATTGAAATCGATATTATTTGTATCTATTCCATGGTAAATAGTATCAACATAGTTTAAATATGGAGCTAATTTTATTTGGGCATTACTTATTGAAATGTAATTACTATCTTTTGATAGTATCGCTAGGGTTTCAAAATCTGGCGGTACGCTGCTGTGGTTAGTAGTAACCATTGGAACTGGTGATAGGTTACTCAGCGCAGCCATATGTAATCCCATATGGTTATTGATAATATCAAATTTTCCAAGTTGGGCATCATCGAAAGCTATTTTTATTTCCATGAAGTCGTAGAATTGGATAGCGTCAAATTTAAATCCACCTAAAATATCGTACATAGGTCTGCTAATCACTTCAACTAGTTTGGCATCGGTTTTTGATCCTGCGCAAGCGTAAAGTGTAACTTCATGTCCAAGTTTTACTAAACCGTCTGCTAATAGGCTAGCGACTAATTCTGTGCCACCGTATTTTTGCGGCGGAATAGTTTTCCATAGTGGAGCTAGTATGGCAATTCTCATAATATCCTTTCGTTAGCTTTTTGGTTCTTTGAACGATTTAAATAAGTATGCAATACCAGAAATCTCTAGTATTAATGTTAATAAAACTATTATTATTGAGGTAATGTTATTGTCGCCTCTGAGGATTGAGATTATTAAACCAAATGACAGTATGATGATAATTATTAATTCTTTATAATACTGGCTGATAGGCGTATTTTTTTCTTTTTTTTCTTTTCTTGTTACATTAAAGCCAAGTTCGTGTCCTAGTAAACAGGTAAGCCAACTTGATGACATCGTGTAGAGCAGTCCGTAATGAACCAGAAAAGCTTTAAACCTTTGAATCAATGTTGCGTCTTTTCTTAATCCTACCATAAAATATATTAGATTACTGATCATACTGATTGCCAGTAGTGTCACCATTAAATTATTAGAGAATATGAGGGCAACGTCATTATTATTAAGCAGCAAACAGATATTCAATGACAGATAGGTAATGGCAATTATTAACTCAAAATGAAACCACGTTACTAGTTGCGCTAAAAAGGCAAACTTTTGTTGAATAGATAATGTACGGTTTGAGCCGAGTATCATAGAAAGTAGATCCTTTTTTATGATCTGCATATTACCATAAGTCCAACGCTGTCTTTGTTTTATTAGTGACGAATAGTCGAAAGGCATCAAACCTTTGCCTAAGCATTCATCGATATATACACCACTATAACCTTGACTGTTAATATTTACGCCTGCTTCGACGTCTTCGGTTATGCACCACTCATTCCATTTAAGCCCTTTTTTCAATAAGTCGGCTTTAATTAGACCCATTGTTCCTAGAAATGTAACTAAATTTAAGCGTTGAGCTTGGTGCATCACTATCGCAAAAAAACTTCTATATTCATAAAATAAGCCAATGTTATTTGAGTTGACGTTGTAATAGCATTGGGGTGCTTGGACAATACCGACATTCGGATTTTTAAAATATATAACTGTTTTTTTCAAGAAATCAGGTTTTACAATGTAATCACTATCAACTATTGCTATTACTTCGACTTCGGCGTTAACATTATTGTCATTTAAGTAATTTAGAGCTCCAGCTTTAAAACCATCGACC
>CAISVS010000009.1 GCA_903889015.1 uncultured bacterium
GCCAAAGAAACTACTGCTGAACTGCTAGATAAAACACGTAATGCAATAACTCGCCGACGTGTCGGTGGCGTAGTATTAACCATACTAGCTGCGGGCGCTGTTTACGCTGGCTACAAATGGTTGAATTCTGGTAACCATTTTACACATACTAACAATGATAAACAAAATGAAGCGCCTAAAACGCCTACACCTGACGAAATTTGTCAGGAAAAAACTGGTGATAAATCCTCATTTATTATCCCAGGGCTAGAACACGGTGACAGAGGCTACTGGAACAAAGATGGCTTTAGATTACCTGAAGTCGGTGCGTCTGATGAGGAAACTAAAGCCGCCTATTACAAATGGTTTGATGAAATAGCCGACCAAGACCCAATCAACCTATTAGGTAATACGACGGAAATCAATCGAGCATATCTTGATTATTACACCCGTAAAAATATAAATGGTAAATTTGATCACGAAATTGAAAATGAGAAGCGAATTAAAGCTTTAGTAGATTATATAAACACCCAACGCCAACAAGCCGAGAAGAATGGTAACTTCGACCCTTATGTTGCCCTATCTGATAGCGGTAATGGGTCACATTGTGCAAGTCCTAATGCAGTGACGTTACGAAATTATGCTTTAAGTAAACAAATTCAGGCTGAGATTATAATTGTTACGTCAGGCGAAGCTAGAGACTATAACAACTCTTTTGTTAGTGGGAATAAAGTAATATTCACTGAGCCAGGTGATAACACCGCTGGTCAGAAAGCTATGCGAGTACTCTTCCAGGACTCATATAACAACCCGATAACTACTGAAGTAGATGGTGCTGAAACCCCATATACCTACGATATACAAGAGATATGTGCCCAACCATCCACAAAGAAAAAGAATCACGAAAAAGATAGTAGCAAAGAAGAAACCCATCTAAATTCTAAAACTACAACCCAGATTAGTGCTGGATCTGATCACACCAGAAACTCTGGGAACGGAAGAAAACCTACTGTCACCGTAGTTACTCCAGTTGAGAATACTCCTAAGACTGTAGCTACTGATACTGCAAAAGAAGGTGGTGAAACTAATACAACAGCCACTGGCGCAACCGTTGAAGTAAAGCCAGAAAAGAAATCAGAAGAGACGCCTAGCGCAACGATAAACACAGGGACGGTCACTTCACTTTAACTATTAATTAAATAATAAGGATCATTATATGAAAAATATACTCTCAATCTTTAAACGAACACCCAAACTAGTTAGTCTAGCTGTTGCAGTCATACTAACCGCTATTATCGTGCCAGCAGCACTCTTTGCATGGGGGCCAGATCGACCAACATATACATCTGCCGTTCCAGCCGATCACGTTACATTCAACTCTATAACAGACAACCCAGTCCAAGGTGACGAACGCAACTTCGTCCAAGTCCGCGAAATTAATGCCGGCAACGAAACGTACGCCGACTCAATCAGCCTATCAGCAGGGCACAAGTACGTTGTTTACGTTTACTACCACAATAACGCTGCAAGCAACCTAAATGCCAGCGGTGTAGGTATAGCTCATAACGTATACGTCAAAGCTCAAATACCAGCCGTTGTAACAAACGGCAGCACAGACACAAAAGGCGTCGGATATATCAGTGCAAGCGATTCAAATCCAACCTCAGTTTGGGACAATATCAGCTTTAGTAATAATACCGGTAGCGATATTTCATTACGCTACGTTACAGGTTCAGCAACAATTCACAACCTTGGTTCAACCAACGGCCAAACATTGTCAGACAACATTGTAACCACTGGCGCAGCCTTAGGCTATAATGCCCTAGACGGTGTAATACTTGGCTGCAATGAATATGCAGGATATGTAACATTTGAAGTCAAAGCCGATCAACCAAACTTTACGGTTGAAAAACAAGTCCGTATTGCAGGTACAACTACTTGGCAAAAAAGCATTACAGCTAATGCTGGTGATAATATTGAATACCTAGTTCAGTATATTAATACTGGTACAACAGACCAAAACGACGTCATTGTCGACGACACATTACCAGCTCATGTTAGTTATGTAAACGGTACATCTGTATTAAAAAATACCAATAACCCAACTGGCAAAACGATTAGCGATAATGTCACCAAGGGTGGTATAAATATCGGTAGCTACAGTTCTAATGCAAACGCATACGTTAAATTTAGCGCAAAGATAGATAACGAAAGTGCTCTAGTTTGTGGACTGAATACATTAACGAATAGTGCAAAAGTAATGACAAATAACGGTTCTAAACAAGATACCGCAACTGTTCTTGTCAATAAAACCTGTACAAATCCTCCAGTAACACC
>CAISVS010000010.1 GCA_903889015.1 uncultured bacterium
AGTGAAAACCGTATCCTAGGATACGGTTTTCACTTTGGTAGGCGTCAATATCGAACTCTCATCGGAGCGAATGAAATGATCGCCTTCTCTCCGCTCGCCTCCCCGTCATTCGTGTTATTCATTAGCGCATTTACAAATTATTCCGTATAATAAACCTAAAATATGGACATGAATAGTCACATAGTCAAACCTGATGATAATAAACCATTTCACAGTAATGGCTATGCCGAGATCGCAAATGCTAATCAGATTGGATCGACATCTAGCTTAACGTTTGAACGGCGTCAATCAATTGAAAGTAATCGTCAAGTAATTGGTAGCTATAAGCGTTCGAGTATTGGTACGACTTACAGCGTAATGCGCGCAAAACCAGTTGCCGAAAAGGCAATGAGTCGCAATATTATTCGTCAGAGATCGGCGTTGCCACAGCGTAATATGTCACCAACAACAAGACGTTTCAGTGAACCATCAGGGCGGACTTTTAACCCGTACGCTTAGGGGTTAATAACTGTTAAATCTCGCGCAAAGTTTCAATGTCAGCGCCAATAGTATTCAAACGATTGGCAAAATCTTCATATCCGCGATTAATTGAATAAACATCTCGTAAAATTGATCGTCCAGGGGCAGCCAGCATGGCGATTAATATTACAACTGATGGTCTTAATGCCGGTGGAGTAACAATATCGGCTGGTTTCCATTTAGTTGGGCCAGTGATGTAAACTCGGTGCGGGTCGACTAATTCGATATTAGCATTTAACTTGCTGAGTTCGGTAAAATAAATAGCGCGGTTTTCATAAGACCAGTCATGGACCATCGTGCGGCCAGTGGCAACGGTTGCAATCAAGCCCAAGAAAGGTAAATTATCCATGTTAACACCCGGAAAGGGCATACTGTGTAATTTATCCTTCGGCGCCTTTAATTCAGAATGCAAAATTTTGACATCAACCAATCGGGTTTCACCGTTTCGGGCGGGGTATTCGTCACTAATTTCACATTTAAGACCCATGTTATCCAAAATGGCCATTTCAATTTCGATAAATTCGATTGGAGCGCGTTTGACAGTGATTTCAGAATCAGTTACGATGCCGGCGGCAATCAAACTCATGGCTTCGATTGGATCTTCGCTGGGATAATATTCGACATTTTTATTAATACTACGCAGACCACGAATTTTAAGGGTAGTTGTACCAATACCTTCGATTTTGACGCCAAGTTTTTGTAAAAAGAAGCAAACATCTTGGACCATGTAATTTGGGCTGGCATTACGGATAGTAACTTCGCCATCGTACAGGGCAGCCGCCATAATGACATTTTCAGTCGTTGTGTCGCCGCGTTCGGTCAATAAAATACTGTGTGTAACGGGCTTTTCTTTGACGGTGGCGTGATAATAATCACCAGTTGCCTCAACATGCAGCCCGAATGGCGCCAAACCTGTCATATGAGGTTCAACGGTACGAGTTCCTAGGTTGCAACCACCAGCAAACGGCAATTTAAAATCTTTGTATTGATGTAGTAATGGGCCTAATAGCATAATGACAGTTCGAGTACGTTTAGCGGCTTCGACGTCGATATTATCTAGTTTTAATCTTGCAGGTGGAATAATTTCAAGGTCGTTTTTGTCATTTAGCCAACGAACTTTGACGCCTATACTTTGCAAGACTTCAATAATACGGTTTACTTCTTCGATACGCGCTACGCGACGAATAATTGTCGTGCCGTGGTTTAACAGGCTGGCGCACAACAGGCCAACGGCGGCATTTTTGCTGGTTTTAACCTCAATTTCGCCCGATAGTTTTTTGCCACCATTAATGCGAAAATTGATTTTACCAGATTGATTAAGGGTAACGAGTTCGCTTGACAAAACCTCACTAATGCGGGCCAACATCTCAAGGCTGATATTTTGACCACCTTTTTCGATGCGGTTTATGGCACTTTGACTGGTGTTTAAGGCTTCAGCTAGTTGAGATTGAGTTAAGCCTCTTGATTGTCTGGTCTCTTGAATTAATGCTCCGATTTTGACTTTGTAATCGCTAGTTTTCATATATTCAATAATATACCAATTATGATATATGGTCAATGAGGATTGTAGTATTTAAAATAGTACAAATTTTGCTCGGCCGAGCAAAAAGTTAACCTAAATTGATGGTATAATTTTAAGTAATAGATTAGGAGGAAATGTGATGAAAGATGAAAAGATTGCAGCTTGTATTACAGGCGAAGAAAACAGACAACGTGACGGTCTAGAATTAATACCTAGTGAAAATTATGTCAGTCGGGACGTTTTGACAGCACTAGGCAGTGTATTTACTAACAAATATTCTGAGGGCTATCCAGGTAGGCGTTATTACGGTGGTCAACAATTTACCGATCAAGTTGAACAATTGGCAATTGACCGTGCTAAACAGCTGTTTAAGGCTGATCATGCCAATGTTCAACCACATTCAGGTGCACCAGCCAACGAGGCCGTTTACAGCGCTTGGTTGGAGCCAGGCGACACAGTGCTGGCAATGGACCTAAGTCACGGCGGACACCTCACACACGGCGCGCCAGTGACTCGTAGTGCGCATTTATATAACTTTATTCGTTACAAGATGAAGGACGTTTCAACTGGCGAGATTGACTATGAAAATTTGCGTGAATTAGCGTTAAAACACAAACCTAAAATTATCTTGGCTGGATTTAGTGCATACCCAAGGGAACTGGACTACGCTAAATTTGCTGCGATTGGTAATGAAGTTGGGGCACTGTTGATGGCAGATATGGCACATATTGCTGGCTTGATTGCTGGTGGCGTAGCCAAAAACCCATTCGATTATGGTTTTCATGTTATTACGACGACAACTCACAAAACTTTGCGTGGTCCACGCGGTGGAATGATTTTGTCGATGGGCAAAGTAGGGAATCCATTGAAGGCGCCTGAAAAGACGCTTGAAAACATTCCAACGTTAATCGATCGATCAATCTTCCCTGGTATGCAAGGCGGTCCACATATGCATTCAATCGCTGCCAAGGCTGTAGCCTTTAATGAAGCTCTACAGCCTGAATTTAAACAGTATGCTCAGCAAATTATCGATAACGCGTCAACATTGGCCCAGGAGATGCAAAAGCAAGGTTTTCAATTGGTGACAGGCGGCACCAGTAATCACTTGATACTTGCCGATGTCTATAAAAGCTTTGGTTTGGATGGTAAAGTGGTAGAGGTAGCATTGGATGCAATTGGATTAACGCTAAATGCAAATGCCATTGCCGATGATACATTACCACCATTTAGGCCAAGTGGTATCAGGTTAGGTACGCCAGCGATTACAACTCGTGGATTAAAGCAAAATCATATGGCTCAAATTGCATCTTGGATGAAACAGGCGATTGATAATCGTGATAATCCAGATCAGCTGGCTAAACTAAAGCTGGAAGTTACGACTTTTGCAAGGTCATTCCCATTACCTAGTGATAAGTAATTAATAATAAACACAAATTTAATATCCCTCATGTGAGGGATATTAAATGTTTTATAAAATTATTTTTAAAACTATGAGCAAGTTGTACCGTTGTCAGCTGTTGCGTCGCCACCGAATAGGTAAGCAACTGAACCTGATCCACTGTAATCCCAGTAACCTACACAGATACCTGTTGCACCTTTTTGTCGGTATGACAAAGCTGTTGCAGTACCAGAAGTAACAGAAGTGCTTGTAACTGTTAAGCCTGTAGGGATTTTAGCATCGCTAGCGTTCAAGTTAGCAATTACTGTAGCTGAAGTTGCGTTTGTTGCTGGGAATGCGCTAGTGTTAGCGTATACGATTTGGGCAGCAGCAAGGACGCTACTTGCATTTTGTTTGTTAGCAGCTGTATTTGCGCGTGCTGTGATACCAGTATAAGAAACAATCGTGATTGCTGCCAAAATACCGATAACGACGATAACGACCAAAAGCTCTACGATTGTAAACCCTTCTTTTTTATTGATATTTGCTTTTGTCATTTTATGCTCCTTTATTATGATTATGCTTATAATTTACTACAAAACTTGCATTAGCACAAGCGGTTTGTCATGTACAAGTTGGTGTTGCGACGTTTGATCCTGCTGTAGCATTACCAGCGTATAAGTAAACAGCTGATCCAGAACCACTATAGTCCCAATACCCAATACAGATTCCAGCGCCGCCATTGGTAAGATATTGGATTGTTGCACCTGCAGCTAATTGAGCATTATTAACCGTCAGACCTGTAGGAATCTTGGCGCTGCCGGCGTTTAAGTTTGCTACAACTGTCGCTGACGTTGCACCTGTTGCTGGGAACGTGGAGGTTGCGCTGTCAGTGTATACCATTTGCGCAGCGCGACGTACGCTGTTTGCGTTGTTTTTGTTGGCAGTAGTATTTGCCTTAGCAGTAATACCAGTATAAGAAACAATTGTAATTGCTGCCAAGATACCGATAACGACGATAACGACTAGCAGTTCGACAATCGTAAAACCACGACTTTGTGTTAGCCTATGTACATTATTCAATTCTTTCATTAAGTGCGCCCTTCCCTTTATGGTTGTGAATATGTATTTAATATACTACTTCTTTAATATAAGCACAAGTAGTATATATTTGTGATATATATTACACGTGTCTACATTCTGTGGATAAATTAATACCCCCGATGAAGGGGGTATTAAAGTTTTGCTTATTGGGATCAAGTTGCTGTGTAGTAACAAGCGACCAAGTTGGCATATGTTGTTCCACCTGAGATGAATGGTCCTACAGAACCTGATACTGCGTTTCCAGCAGACAATGTTGCCTGTTGAGGGGTTGCAGCTGAGTAATCCCAGTATCCAACAATGACACCGGTTGGGTTTGTTATGGCAGCTAAGTTAGCTGGTGCTGTATATGTTGCACCGGTTTGTGATGTTGTACCACATACTTGGTATGAGATTTGGGTCATGCTTGCTGCGGCTAGTGCTGCAGAAGCAGTAACTGTTACACCACTTATAGCTGCTGAAGATGAGGTTGCAGACAATGCAAGCGCACCTGTTAGCGGCCAGTTAAGTGTTGAACCTTCTGTTTGGTAAATACCAGCTTTTGAAATGACATTAGATGCCATTTGTTTGGTTGATGCAGCGTTTGCCCTAGCGGTGATACCAGTGTAAGAAACGATCGTAATTGCTGCCAAGATACCGATAACAACGATGACGACCAAAAGCTCGACGATTGTAAAACCGTGGTCCTTTTTAGCTTTGATATTTTGTAGACTCATATTCCTGTGTGCCCCCTAATTATTAGTTATGTATCTAATTTACTATACTATTTATGTAAGCACAAGTGGAATTATTATATGCCATATCTGTATCTGATCGCGTTAAAATTTTGCTGGATTTCTATACCGGTCAAAGAGCGATTATATATTTGTATGTTACTCATTTTGCCGTCCCAATAAGCGTCACCTGACCAGTTGCTTCTGCCGATGTAGTTATTGTTTATAACAACGTTTGTAACATTAACACCGCTAGTAACACCAACTAGCGATCCGTCTTTGTAAAGTTTTAATGTTCCGTTTGGGTCTATCGTTCCGACAAGATTTGTCCAGACACCAGCTACTAAAACGTTAGGTATGCTCATTGAATAGCATGTGGTGCCGCTACAATCTTGCCAAAAGACAGTTCCTGTACCTGTGCTTAATCTACCCATAATAATATTGTCGCTTGGTACGCCGTTTCCGAAATCAATAATTCTTTCAAATGTGCCGCTAAAATCATTATTTATCACCCAAGCTGAAATTGAAAAGCCGTTAGCGCTGTACCAGTTTTTTGAAGGTAGGCTGACGTAATTATTGGCCCCATTAAATACTATATTTCCGCTGTTATATAATGGCGTATTTTGTAGCGTAGCGTTGTAGGTGTTATTGCTCAGATTAGTCCATGTTGACCCAGAGCCGGAATATGAAGCTGGGTTACCTGAATCCAGATTAACAACTGCACCATTAGTCACTGTATCTGAATAGGCTGATGTATTATTATTTGGGCTGATTGATCGTATCGTACCAGACTGAGTAATATCTCGACCAGCTATGGTGTTAGCTGCGCTGATTGTAACGCTTATTGTACTAGCTGTTTGCAGTGCAGCTTGCCTGACGTTATCTGTTTGAGAACCGTCATTAGCTGTTGAACTTGCCAAGGGGTCATTACAAGCATTCGCACCAGACGTATTGGCGCCTGGTGTTGTAAAGTAACTAACGCAAAAGCCACCAGATTGAATATTGTCGACTAGTTTTTCGTCTTTTGCTACACACATTGTGCCTGTGGCGGTTGCCGAACAACTTGGTTGTTGCCAGGGTTTGTCAACTGATCCATTTACACAACCAGTCGTCGCATAATTAGCAGGTGCAATAACTCGTCGCCATAATGTATTATTCTTTACAAAATAGACAATATTCATCATCAGCGGCTGATTTTGGTTAACCAAAGCATTACTGCATGAATTAGGCTGATTAGATATATATACAATATTACGTGTCAAGATAGTTGGGTTGGATGTTGTTGCATAGGTATTTAAAATTAATATTTGCCCGATTGCGCTGCTGGAGTTGGCGTTATGAAAAGGGGTCGCATCGTTGTCATTATAGCCCTGTGGTGATATAACGTTGATATTGTTTGTCGCTAAAAATGAACTACTTAAATTAACATCTGATTGTATACGATTTAAAGCATCTTGAATGTTGTAAGCCATACTGTTGGATGCTCGGGTTGCCAATACATCACCAGTCATACTGACGATTGCGCTAATAAAAATGCCAATCATCAAGATGACGATAGGTGCAATAATTAGCATTTCAACCAATGTAAAACCAGGGTGCAAGTTAAGCTTACGTTTTTGATTATGGTTTGACATAAGTCGCGACGTTTAAGGTTTGTTGGGGTGTATTATACTGGATTGTTACTAATACTTTTGACACTGTCAATGTAGCTGGATATGGACAAGATATAACCACTGATACGGTCGCGTTGGCGATGATATCATCAGTAATGGTCTGGTTGGTAATTGGAGTTAATGCCGAGCAGGGATTAGTGGCATTTGGCTTGTATCGTTGCAAATAGTCATAGGCAATGTTGCTAGCGCGAGCTTGAGCGCGGGCGTCACCACCGTCCTTCATAATGACGTCATATAATTGGTATCCCGTCATCAAAAATGCGGCGGCGATAAATAAAGTTACTAGTAACTCGACAGTTGTGAATCCATTCGATTTTATTTGTTTTTTCATTGGTTTTTACTCGTTACCATATATACAGTATCGTCCGATTCAAGGTGATAGTAAAGATTGAATTTACGGCATTCTTGTGATTCGAAAGTGCATAATGAACCATCGCTTTGCAAAGGTTGATAAACATATTGATTGATACTTGGCTGAGGTGCGACTCCGGCTGTTGTTTGAACGTTATTAGCAGCAGCAACAAAAGTTTGCGCCCAATCAGTAATGCCAGGAGCGGTGATTGATGAGGTGTCTAGGTCGCGCAATATGTTTTGAATATTATAGGCAGTAAACTTAGTTACCGTAAAAGTCCCATTGCTAGTAAAGGTATGGATTGTATTTCCCCCGGCGTAGGCTGGGGTTGATCTGGAATTCAGATTATTTGCATCAGTATATGTTATTGTGCCGCCAGTTGCTGTTATCGAAGCAGAAGGGTAGCTGATAATCACGATTCCTGAACCACCATTGCCGCCCGCTCCTCCTCCGCCACCAGTGTTTGCTGTACCTGATACTCCTCCCGCTCCTCCTCCGCCATTACCACCAGAAGAATAGCTTTCAGCACCTGCTGAAGTGATTCCATGTCCACCGCCACCAGCTGCGTAGAAGATACTTGAACCAGATATTGAATTAACAAGCCCATCGCCTCCATTGCCAGGTAGATTATTAGTTGAGGTGGCTCCAGTGCCAGATGCGTTAGATCCTACGGTTCCTGCTCCACCGCCCCCACCACCAGCTGTCCATCCGCCGGTTCCATTTCCAACGCCAGAACCTCCGCTATTACCTTGACCAACTGTGGGGGTTCCGCCATTTTTTGTGCCTGCTGGCCATCCACCACCACCACCACCAGAACCTCCATTGTTACCATTTGCTGAGACTGAATAGCCTGCTCCACCACCACCACCAACAGCAGTAATTGTTGAGAATATAGAATTACCGCCATTTCCGCCGACTTCAGAACTTGATATTCCAGCAATTCCACCAATTCCAACTGTAATATTGTATGATTGTTGAACAACGGATAGTGAAGCGTTGTATTGATAACCGCCACCACCTCCACCACCACCTCTAGAGTAGCCTCCGCCACCACCTCCTGCAACAACTAAAGCCTTTATTGGCAAGCTAGATGCTGTACCAGTAATTAGCGTAGTTGATGGATATCTTCCAACAGTTTGGCTGGTGTCTGAACCAGCGATATAATACGTTTCCAGATTGGATGCAATTGCTTCAATGTCGATTTTGCGTTCGGCGTCCCGAGCACTCATTTGGGAACCACGAAGGTTAACAACGTTTAGGATTAGTAAAGCCCCCATAATAGTTATGACGACTAGCAGTTCGACGATAGTAAACCCACGACGTTTCATAGTATTAATCATAAACGTTTTAAGTGTGAACCGCAAGTGCAAGGGCTAAATACTGTCCAACTATTAGCCGTAAACTTCAGTTCGGTCACTTCAATATATGGGCAGTATTTAGCCTTTTTATATTTCTAGTGGTTCTTGTTCGATTTGGACATGAAAGGTATCACGCACCTTGCCAATAATTTCGTTGCGAGCCATAGACAGTTCCATATATGAGGTTGCAGACTCGTTGACTAATACTAATGCATTATTTTCAAAAACACGCATGCCGTGAATTAATTGTCCTTTTAGGCCACAATTTTCAATCAACCAGCCAGCTGGTATTTTATATGTCCCATCAGCCATTTCGTACATTGGAATATTTGGGTTGATTGCTTTTAAGCCGTCGACTTGCCATTTTTCAACAATAGCGTTTTTAAAGAACGATCCAGTGTTTGGTGATACGGCAGGATTTGGTAATTTAGTGTTGCGAATTTGGATAACGATATCTCGAATAATTTGACTGGTGAATAAGTGTATATTATGTTCGTCAAAGTATTTTTGCAAAGCTTCATAAAATGGTGGCTGTGGTTGATTTTTTGATAGCTTCAAAGTAATGGCGGTAATGACATAACGACCTTTGGCGTCGCTGCGGAAAATACTGTCACGATAAGTAAAATTACAATCGGCGGCTGGCAAAACACCAAAAGTGTTTGTCAGACTGTCGTAAGCGTCAATTGATATCAATGTGTCGGCAATTTCTTGGCCATAGGCGCCGACGTTTTGAACAGGAGTGGCCCCAGCGGTACCAGGAATACCTGACATTGCTTCAATACCACTTAATCCCAATTCAACTGATCGTTTAACAACTGAATCCCAGTTTTCGCCTGCGCCAATATGAATAGTAGTTGAAGCGGCATCATCAGCGATTATTTCAAATCCTTCAATGCGCATACGTGCGACAATACCATTAAAACCTTCGTCACGGGCGATGACATTGCTGCCACCGCCTAGTATAAACACTGGCAATGATTGTGCCGAAGCGCTGTTGTATACATCAGCGACTTCTTGTGGTGTGCGGACCTCGGTCATAAAGCGAGCGTTACCGCCCAACTTCATGGTAGTAAAATTCTTCAGGGGAATGTTAGTGTGAATATCCATATTTAATTATTATAGCCCAAGATTGTTCATCATGATATAATTAACACTAGTTTGCACCCATAGCTCAGATGGATAGAGCGTTTGGCTTCGAACCAAAAGGCCGGCGGTTCGAGTCCGTCTGGGTGTACCAAAATAGAATATCAAGCATTTTTTAGCCATTATATTTGTTAATAGCTTCCTGTCATTCGACAGGACCATGTCGAATGACATGGCAGATGGATAGAGCGTTTGGCTTCGAACCAAAAGGCCGGGGGTCCAAGTCCCTCCGGGTGTACCAAAGAAAATAGCTTACTTATATAGTAGGCTATTTTCTTTTGCTATTATGTTAATTATAAATCTGTTAAAATTAATGCAATGTCTATTATCGATGCAATTATTTTAGGTCTGGTGCAGGGGATTACAGAATTCTTGCCAATCAGCAGTTCGGGCCATCTGGTCATCGTCAGCCATATCTTAGGTGCCAACAATGCTTTTACATTTGATGTTTTGTTGAATTTCGGTTCATTATTAGCGTTGATTATTTATTATCGATTACGAATTTGGTCGATTATTGTTAGGATTTTTAGTGGTAAAGAATGGCTATTAGTCGCAAAAGTTGTTGTTGCGACTATTCCGGCTATATTTTTAGGTCTGGTATTCAACAGTCAGATTGAACAATTGAACGGTATGATTTGGGTGGTTATTGCGACGTTAATAATTATTGGTATTCCAATGATTATTATGGGCAAGGCGAATGATGGCGCTGATAATCGCGAGATCGAAAAATCAGTTGGCTGGAGATTGGCGCTTAAAACTGGTATAACGCAAGCGTTTGCATTGGTACCTGGCGTGTCACGCTCGGGGATTACAATACTAACCGGCCTTCGCAATAATTTAAGCGCCGAGCGAGCGGCTGAATTTAGCTTTTTGTTGGCCATACCTATAATCGCTGGTGCAAGTTTGAAAATGTTAGTGTCAAGCGAAGGAATTGAATTTATTCGAAATAATTCGACAGCTTTTGTTATTGGCAACGTCGTATGTTTTATATCAGGAACACTGGCGATTAATTTTATGATTAAACTTATCGAAAAACGTGGCCTGAAAGATTTTGGTTGGTATCGGGTAATTTTAGCCGCCATATTGACGGTGTTATTGTTGTTGGGCATATTGTAATTTTTACAAGTTAAATTCGTTTTTATCGTATAGATTAATAAGGTAATTGGTCGACCGTCAATTTCTTTAAAATTGCGGGTCTACCCCGCCTCAGTCGGTGACGTTCGTCATCCGGCTTCCGGCCTTGCGCAGTGCAGACTTGCACTGCTCACCCTCGGACAACCCAAGGGTTGTCGAGAAGTCAATTCTCTCATGGTCCCGACTATAAAAAATGCTCGACCAAAAAGGTCGGGCGTTTTTTATGGAGGGCCAGGAGGGAATTGAACCCTCGACAACCTACTTAAGAGGCAGGTGCTCTAACCAGCTGAGCTACTGGCCCATTTACAAAAACTGATTGTACACTATTACCTCTGTTGA
>CAISVS010000011.1 GCA_903889015.1 uncultured bacterium
AGATAACACTTCTGACGAGGCTGTGAAAAACTCAACAGATGAGCCTGTGGATAACGGTAATGATTACTCAAAAAAGGCTCGTCAAGAGCTTGCAGAACTAGACGACCTAGATATATAATCATTAACAGTTACAGACAAATTGTCTGAACTGCGAGAAAAAGAACGACAAAAGCTCTATGCGAGCAACAATATATATTGTTGAGAGATTTATATGTCAGAGAAACCATCCCTTTCGGGGTGGTTTTTTTGTGGTTTTAATTCTATGATAGATGTAATGAGAAAGATACAAGTTGTTACATTATTTCCTGAAATGTTTGAAGGCGTTTTAAATAGCTCGATGATGTGGAAGGCTCAAGACCAAAAAGCAGTTGAATTTAGGATGATTAATCTGCGCGATTTTGGTTTGGGTCCACGCAAACGAGTTGACGATACGCCGTATGGTGGTGGCGATGGTATGTTGTTGATGGCCGAACCGCTGTTTGCGGCGATTTCGGATGGCAAAAAGTATGACCCAACCGCCAAAGTTGTATTGATGACACCTCGTGGACAACGCTGGAAGCAATCCTTGGCGCAGGAATGGTCTGACAGTAATGATGGATACATTTTTGTTTGTGGACGCTATGAAGGCTACGACGAGCGTATATTGACACTGGTGGACCAACAGGTAAGTGTCGGTGATTATGTACTGACTGGCGGCGAACTGCCGGCAATGACGATAATTGACAGTATTGTGCGATTGATTCCAGGCGTTTTGGGTGGCGAAAACAGTGCGGCGATTGAAAGTTTTAGTGACGGACAGACGTTGGAGTTTCCGCAATACACTCGACCAGAGATTTTTAACGATTTAGAAGTTCCAAAAGTTTTATTAAGTGGCAATCATGCCGAAATTGCCAAATGGCGAGCTGAAAATTCTTTGAAGGCAGAGTAGTAGGTATTTTCTATCTACTATCTACTATCTACAAAAAAGTAGTATACTAAATGCATGAGCGGGTTTGTCAAAGCAACTTTGGCCAAACGGCCAAGGGTACGAGAGGCGCAAAATGTAGCATATTTATATGTGGTTATTTTGGTAATCTTTGTTTTGGCGCAACTTTATAGTTTTGATGATTTTTTGAAATTAATGGATAGTTTTTGGTTGCCTGGTGGCGAGCCGCTAACTCATTTGTTAGCAGGTATTATTGTGGTTAGTGAAGTTTTTGCACTGCCATTTTTGCTAAGTATGAATTTAAGTCGTTTGATGCGGGTTGTTAGTATGGGGCTTAGTTGGCTGGTGCCTTTAATCTGGATAAAATTATCTTTGTGGTTGGTTTTTGCGGCTAATGCAGCGTCGAATATTGGATACTTGGGCACGGTAGTGCGGTTGATACCTGGATGGTGGTCGATATTTTTCAGTTTGGCACTTGGTATTCTGGCTGGTTGGTCCAGTTGGGGGCTGTGGCCATTTGTAATTCACCATAAGCATAAATCGATAAATTAAAGTTTGTTTAATAAAAAAGTAAAGGGAGAAAAGAAAATGGAAGCAATAAAAAAACTAGAAGACCAAATCGAAAAGATTTTAAAGCCGCTGCCACACTTGCCAGCTGATGCGCGTAAATGGTTGGGTACTAATGTATGGTGGCTGACAATTATTGGTGTTGTTATTGATGGTTTTGCTTTGATGGGAATATACCGTGCAGCGACATATTTAGACGAGCTGACAAATTATCTATCAATTTACGGTGTAAAAAACACTAGTGGTTGGACTGTTGCGTTAACGACGTCATTGGTATTTTTGGGCGCAACTGCCGTGTTAATGGCGATTGCAATTAGTCCATTAAAAGCATCGAAAAAACAAGGTTGGGATTTGTTGTTTATGGCGGCAATCGTAGGGGTGTTGTCTAATGTCGTTGCATCCGTGCTAAGTTTAAATGTTGGCGATATTTTTTCAAGCCTAATTGGTGCCGCATTCAGAGCCGCAATTAGCGCATTCTTTTTGTTTGAAATTCGATCACAGTTTAATGCTGCGAAAGTTTTAAGTAAGAAGTAATAGTAGGGAAGATTAAATAAAATAGAGTCCTAGTGGGCTCTATTTTATTTTTTTGGGGTTAGTAGTTGTCTGTAACAAATGCCTGTTTGGTTAATTATGCTATTTATAGCGTATATAGAAGAATAGCAATAAAATGATATCAAGTTTTTTTATTTAATTTATGGCTTTTTTGTAAACAGTGTAGTTCTCTTTGCATTGTATCCATGTTCAATTCTAATTCATTATTTTTAGCATCGAGCCTAGTTGCTTCTATCCATGTCGTATATAGATCAAGTCGAGACGTACTGTTTTTAATATAGGATGGTATGTATCTTTGTTTATACCAAACAGCGTATAAATAGATAAATATCCCAGTTATAAGAACAATAATAGTAGTAAATATGAATGGCGTTGTATTTAGTTGATCTTTATTTAGAGTATAAAGTGTGATTAGCGCTGGTACGCTTACAACGATCAGTAATTTTGCAAGGTCTAGCCATTTATCTAAAAAACTGTCGATGATGCTAATAATGTGTCGTTGCTCTTCCCGAGCGGCAATTAAAATAGGAAGAGTTTTTTCAATGTGTCGTAAACTAATATTCGATAAGGTTGAAGATTTTTGAAAGTTGTCTGGTTTATTATTATTTTTGTAGCTAGACATTAATATCTCCTTTTGCGTGGTAGTATCATGTTTATAATATGCGAGAATGAAATAGATTTACAAGTAACTTATCTAGTAAGTATTATACAGTATTGTTATTTTTAATTATATTATTTAGTGAGGGAGGGATTTGGTCACCTTTGGCGACCCCGAAAATTCACGACTGCAAACTAGTTTGCATCGGAATATTTCCTTGCGGATTGCCACTGGCAATCCTCACCCCCGAACGCTACGCATTCGAGGTTTCAAATCCTCCAAACCCGTGACAAGAAAAAACGAGCCCAAATGGGCTCGATTTTTCTTGGCTGGGATGGAGGGACTTGAACCCCCGAATGCTGGTACCAAAAACCAGTGCCTTACCACTTGGCGACATCCCAATAT
>CAISVS010000012.1 GCA_903889015.1 uncultured bacterium
ATCTGGTGGTCGTGGTCAGTACGGTGATGTCTGGGTTAAATTTGAACCAAACGAAATGGGTAAAGGCTTTGAATTTATCGATGCCATCAAGGGTGGATCAGTGCCTCAAGAGTACCGCAAACCAGTTGAAGCTGGTATTCGCGAAACGTTATTGGGCGGTGTTATTGCTGGTTATCCAGTTGTGGATGTCAAAGCGACACTTTACGACGGAAGCTACCATGATGTCGACTCATCTGAATTAGCCTTTAAATTGGCAGGTTCGATTGCTGCTCGCGAAGGTATTAAAAAAGCTAAACCAATTCTGTTGGAACCTATCATGCGCGTCGAAGTTACTACTCCTGAAGATTTCATGGGTGACGTCATTGGTGACCTTAATAGTCGTCGTGGCCGTATCGAAGCCATGGAAGATTTAAGTGCTGGCGCTAAGTTGATCAAGGCTTTTGTACCACTTGCTAATATGTTTGGATACACAACCGACCTAAGGTCAATGAGTCAAGGCCGTGCCGCTAGCTCGATGGAATTGGCGCAGTACGAGGAAGTACCGCCTACTGTTTCTCAAGAAATCATCGAGAAACGTTCTAGTAAATAATTAGTATTCTAATTACAAATAAGCGACTCAATCAGGGTCGCTTATTTGTTTGTTTTAGTGAATCGTTTCCATTGTTTTTAATACGTTATTTATCTATAATGTTGGCATATACATGAAAATTATTCAAAAACTTAATATTATTAATTTTGTTTACATATTTGGCGGGATAATCTTGGCCGGAGTCTGTATTAGTGGACTTATAACTAGTGATGTTAGATGGATGAACTGGCATTACAGTCGATTAGGTGAAGGCGGTCAAATGTCGGCAATAATATTCAACATCGCAATATTTATGTCGGCAATGGTTATATATTTGTTAAGTCGTGAACTTGGCGCGGATATAATAAAGTTGCCAAATCTTTCAGAAACTGCCAGATTGAAAGCAGTTAAATTGATACGTCGATTATTCCAAGCGATATCGATTTGTTTGGTTTGTGTGGCGGTATTTCCGTTTGATGTTTTTCCGACGGTTCATGATATATTTGGTTATTCAATGTTGTTACTTTTTTTGAGTTTATGTTGGTTTATGCCGATAATACTGCCAAAGTTATCAACTAGACTATATACATACGGTAAGTTTATTATATTTTCTACAATTTTTTGCTATATCTTATTTGGTGTATATAAACTTATTACGTTGTTGATTGTTGAAACAATTGTCTTTACGTTGCTATATATATGGCTAATTTTCTTCGTAAAAGAGGTGAACAGTAAAATTTATCATAAAAACGACAAATAATTGCAATCAGACGCGAAAAACACCATAAATGACTTTACTGAATGCTAATATTTCTGTATAATGTCAGATATACGTCGTGGATATAATATTAACTACGTCTAAATTTAATAGGAGAATAACTACAATGGCAGCAGAGTTCGACCGAACTAAACCTCACGTTAACGTAGGCACAATGGGCCACGTTGACCACGGTAAAACAACTTTAACTTCAGCAATTACTAACGTTCTTGCTCGTCGCAAACCAAGCGCAGTCAATAAAGCTGTTGACTATGCTCAAATCGACAACGCTCCAGAAGAGCGCGCCCGTGGTATTACCATTGCGTCTTCACACCAAGAGTATGAATCAGACAAGCGTCACTATGCTCACGTCGACATGCCAGGACACGCTGACTACATCAAAAACATGATTACTGGTGCTGCTCAAATCGACGGCGCAATCTTAGTGGTTGCTGCAAACGATGGTCCATTACCACAAACTCGTGAACACGTTTTGTTGGCTCACCAAGTTGGTGTTCCTAAAATCCTTGTCTTCCTAAACAAGATGGACTTGGCTGATCCTGAACTAGTTGAACTAGTTGAAATGGATATTCGAGAACTGTTGGCTAAAAACGGATTTGACGAAAATGCTCCAATCATCAAGGGTTCTGCAACTAAGGCTCTAGAAGGCGACAAAGAATCAGAAGACGCTATTATGGAGCTAGTTGAAGCTCTAGACAGCTACATCCCAGAACCTGTCCGCGAACTAGACAAACCATTCCTAATGCCAATTGAGGACGTTTTCTCAATCAAAGGCCGTGGAACAGTTGCTACTGGTCGTATCGAACAAGGTGTCATCAAAGTCAACGATCCAGTTGAAATTGTTGGTATCCGCCCAACTCAAACATCAGTTGTTACTGGTATCGAAGCTTTCAAAAAGAACCTTACACAAGGTCAAGCAGGCGACAACGCTGGTATCTTGCTACGTGGTATTGAGCGCGAACAAATCGAACGCGGTCAAGTTGTTGTTAAACCAGGCAGCCTAACTCCACACACCGAGTTTGAGTCTGAAGTTTACATCCTTAAAAAA
>CAISVS010000013.1 GCA_903889015.1 uncultured bacterium
AGTTACGCCATCAACCCAGTTAATGGTAACAAATTGCCAATTTGGATAGCTGATTATGTTTTATCTGGCTATGGAACGGGTGCAATTATGGCTGTTCCAGCGCACGACGAACGCGACTTTGCTTTTGCTGAAAAGTTTAATTTACCAATTACACAGGTTATTATGCCATGCTCGATTGATCCGATTAACCCTCCACAGGCTGGTTTTGACGAGGTAGTCCGTGAAACCGTAATCGTTCATTTACGTGACAAATCGACCGGTAAATTTGCGTTGCTGGATTGGCATAACAGCCTAGACGGTATCACGACTGCAATTATGGGTGGCATCGAAGACGGCCAATCGATTGAAGACGCTGCACGGGCCGAGATAAGCGAAGAAGCTGCTATTAATAACGTCACAATCGTTAAACAACTTCGTTGGATTACAGCTGCCCAATATTGCGCATCACACAAAAGTCAGAATCGTAAAGCTATATCACACGTTTTGTTGGCTGAAATCGACAGTTTGGACGGTCAAGGTCAAATCGATGGCAACGAACAAAACCTGCACACATTAGTTTGGGTTGATGAAGCCGAGGTGCTAAATCGTTTAACCCCAGCTCACCAAAAATTAGTTTGGGAGCAATTAAATCACGAAACGCCAATCTCAAGCGAAGGTATCCTAATGAACAGTGGGCAGTTTGATGGTATGGAATCATCAGATGCTCGCGAGCAAATCGTTGACTGGTTAGAACAGCAGGCAACAGGTAAGTCAAAAACGACTTACAAAATGCGTGACTGGTTGATTAGTCGTCAACGTTATTGGGGCGCGCCAATCCCAATTATTCATTGTCCCGAACACGGCGCTGTGGCTGTACCTGACGACCAATTGCCAGTCATTTTACCAGAATTAGAAGATTTCAAACCTCGTGGTGGCGCAACTTCAGCCCTAGCTAGTGCAACCGATTGGGTCAATACGACTTGTCCAACCTGCGGCAAACCCGCCCTGCGTGAAACCGATACTTTGGACGGCTATGCTTGCAGCAGCTGGTATTTCTTGCGTTATTTGGATCCATTTAATGACAATCAGGCGTGGGATCCAGAAGTCGAAAAACATTGGGGCCCAGTTGATTTTTATAATGGTGCCGATCATGCCGTTGCTCATCTTTTGTATTCACGTTTTTGGATGCGATTTTTCTATAAATTAGGACTAGTATCAACACCCGAACCATTTGGTCGCATGATGTACAACGCCTATATTTTGGCGCCAGACGGTACCAAAATGAGCAAGTCAAAAGGCAACACAATTGACCCACTCGAAATTATGGACAGTGGTTATGGTGCCGACAGTTTGCGAGTTTACGAAATGTTTATTGCACCGTATGATTTGGAAGCTCCATGGGATACGCGTGGCGTACCTGGCACTTACCGATTTTTGAACCGTGTTTGGACATTGGCTCAAGAATATATCGATGCAGGCGAAGTTAATTTGACCGATGCCGCCGCCAAAGAAATACTTGTGACGGCTCATCGCACCGCCAAAAAGGTGTCAGCCGACATTAATGATGACAAATTTAATACTGCCATTTCGTCAATGATGGAAACGGTTAATGGTTATTACAAACTAAAAGTTGATAATCCAGTTGGTTCGTCACCAGCTTGGACGTATGCGATTGAAAGTTTGTTGCAAATCTTATCACCATTCGCACCGCACATTACCGAAGAATTATGGAACCAAATGGGGCACACTGATACGATTCACGTCGACCACTGGCCAACTTGGGATAATCAATATTTACAGATGGATACAATTACAATTGTCGTCCAAGTTAACGGCAAATTACGCGCCAAATTAAGTGTCGCGTCCGATGCCACCGAAGACGATATCAAACAACTAGCATTAAATGACGCAAATGTTCAAATATTCATGGACAATAAAAAACCGACCAAGGTGATTTATGTCCCTGGCCGGCTGGTGAATATTGTTGTTTAGATATTAATTTTATTTAATAGACGATAATTCTTGTTTGCAATCTTTCAAAGCTTTTGTTTCAGCAGTGATTAACTGATTTATTTGTGCATTATATACGTTATCATTTGATGTTTTAAATAGGTCGGCTACTGATACTTCTTGTTTTGATGTATCTTGGGTTGTATCTGTTGTATGTTGTGATTCGGAGTACACTATTCCAGCACCAATGGTAATACCCAATGCGAGTATGCTGATATCCTTAATAACTTCATTGAAAAATGACTTACGCTCTGATTTATTGTTGTCTTGCTCGATATTCATATTATTATGCTACAACTAATATCTCAAATTGTCAAAATAATTGTAAAGATAAAAAACCGACCTAGGCGATTTGCTTTTGGTCGGCTGGTAAATATCATAATTTAGCTTTTTGACTCAGGGTCAATGTGAACGGTCTTGTCTCCGATTAACGATTGTTTGACCGTTACGTCAATCATATCACCTTCGTTAGTAACACCCGTACTGCCTGAAACGTATAGTCTATTTGCACGATCAGCTCGCGATGCCTCGTTTTGAATCTGTGATTCTGGAATCATACCTAAATAACTGTTGCCGTTTTCATCTTTCATATTACGTAAAGCGTCCATGACGTCTTGACTAACTGTGCTTTCAACCGCAACCTTTTCTTTGGCAACTGTCTTAAAAGGATAATCAAGTATGGATTTAATCCCAAGATAACCAACGACTAGAAAAGTAGTAAAAATTGCCACATTACCAATTGCTTCATAGATTTTATTACTTTGTCTTTGTCTTTCGAGTGATTTTAAACTATTTGGAGTATAAATTTTGCCCATATATTTATTATTATACTACTAACGCTTGTTGTTGTCAACTTTTTGTTGTGTATCCCTGGGTGTAATTTGTATATCGACTCTTCCTTCTCCTATATTAGCCATAGTCATAATGTATGCCGTTCCGTCTATTGATATTCCGCCGATTAAATCCTGAGCCCTAGTGGCTTCATCAAATAAAGTAGCATAATTTTGGTCAGTCTTTTCGACGCCAATAGTCTCGGCTTCTTTGTTGAATATTTTTACGGCATTAGCGCTAAGAGTTTCGCCCGATTTTAATACTATTTCTTCAGTGTGGGCTGGTTTTGAAGCGTTATTGTTGGATATTTCTAACATATGCTTACTGTTCATAAAATTTAGTAAAGCTTTTGATGGGGCGTGGTCTGCCATAAGTTCGATATTAACTAATACGGAAACCGTCAAGAAAAGGCTGAGGTATGTTGTTTTTAGCTTTGATTTTTTTAAAGCTTCTTGTGTTTTGTCGAGATCATTTGTTAATTCTTCTTTTGTTTTACCCCATGGTGGTCTTTTTTCGCTACTCATAAGCATTATTATGATACTTACGCTTGTAATTGTCAACAAATCTTGTAAAACCCTTGAGATATGAGGCGACATTGGGTATAATGGTTTTAAGTTTTATTATTTATAACCTGAAAAGGAGTTCTTACTATGGGACAACCAAAGAAACAGTCAAGCCCACGTAAAACTGGTTTACGCCGCAGTCACTTGCGACTTGAACTAGCTCGCCGTGTCAACAAGACATCACCAGTAAAAGTACGCACGACTCGTCGTGAAACTGGCAAAGCACTCGCTAAATAACGAGTTCTAACACCTTAAAATATATAATAAAAGAAAGAATAAAACGCTATGGCATCTAACC
>CAISVS010000014.1 GCA_903889015.1 uncultured bacterium
CTGAAGCCATGGAAGCGTAACAGTATGTAGAATTAAAAGACCGCACATATAGTGCGGTTTTTTAATTGGTGCGGGCGGAGAGAATCGAACTCTCATCGTTTGCTTGGAAGGCAGACATATTAGCCTTTATACGACGCCCGCGTATTTGCTATTATACAGGTGTTGCGTGGTTATGAAAAGTACAATTGCATATTTTCATATCGATTGTTATCTGTTACAATAACAAAGCAAATCACAAAATATGGCGAATGTAGCTCATTTGGTTAGAGCGTCGGGTTGTGGTTCCGAAGGTAGAGGGTTCGATCCCCTTCATTCGCCCCAAATAAAAATATGGTCTTATGACCATATTTTTATTTGGGATGTAATACGGTTATTGAACTCTTACTCTCCTGCTTCAGCCGCATCTGCCTCTTCCTTAGTCACATGAACCGTTCCGTGTGGATGCTGAACTGGCGAGTAAATTGAATATACTTTCAAAGCTACATCACCGGTACTGACCAGATTATGCCAAGTACCAGCTGGTACGACAACAGCATCACTGCTGCTTGCTGCCCAAGTTTGTAATTGATCCTGTGCAGGCCCCATACTGACAGCTGCTTTACCTTGTTCAATTCGCAAAAATTGATCATGTGTTGGATGAACTTCCAATCCAATATCATGTCCTGGCTCGATTGACATTAAGGTAATTTGTAAATTAGCCCCTGTCCATAAAGTTGTACGATAATTATTATTTTCGAGTGTTGCGGTTTCAATATTTGTAACCAGCGGTGCTGGTCCGTTATCAATAATTTCTGTCATAATTTATTACCCCTTATGGTTCTATTATACGCCAGTTGGGGCACAATAAGATACAAGTGTTACTTTGACGTAATCTGTTTTTTTGTAATTTTATAGATTTTTACTGTCCAATATACCACCCAAACCAACATCAATCCAACGACAGCAAGAATAACTGGTGATGATAAATTTTGGTTAAAGCTAATCGCCGAATAATTCATACTGAATGTAATATAAGTAAATAATGCACCTGTAAAGACAGACACACCAGCATTCATCGTGCGTATCAAATCATATGCCTGTTGTTGCTGTTTATCATTAAGCGCCATCAACCACATTGTGCTGGGTATATTTGAATATTGCGGTCTTTTATAAACAAAAATAAATAATGCCAACATGGCAGTTTGTATAAATGGTATCGAAAAAACTTGCCAAACAGATTTATCTGCCCAACCATCCGCCGCACCGCTGATACCAAAATGAATTGGAATCACCGCTGGCAGCTTATCCCAATAATAAAATGTTATTATCCAACTGGCTATTGCTAAAATAGCAATGATTGCAAAAGTAACTTTGTATTTTGTTTTCATAATTATCCCCTTTTAATATAATTATATAACAGGTTGGGGCTTAGGGATTGGGAAATAGGAAATAGGAAATAGGGTAGATAATTTGTTATAATAGCGTGAGTGGTGCGCCCTGGTAGCTCCGTATCATCCGATACGGCCATGTCGGATGACATGGCAGTGGAAATCAAGTATAGTTTTAATAATATGTATTACGTATATTATTTAAAAATGAATA
>CAISVS010000015.1 GCA_903889015.1 uncultured bacterium
ATACGGTTACCTATATAACTGGTGTGCCGCTACAGGCGGTGATCTAGCTAGCTCTGGCTGTTCAAGTACCATAACCACCCCACTACCAGTTACTACAGCATCAATTTGTCCAGCTGGCTGGCGTTTGCCAACCAGTAATGGTGGTGAATTCACTGCACTCAACACAGCCATTAACGGCGGTTCAACCACCACCGACGCCGGCTTAATCGGCACTCCTTGGCTCGCGCAGCGAGGTGGCAACTGGTATAGTGGGTTTAACACTCAGGGTAGCTACGGCTACTACTGGTCGTCTACCCAGTACTCAGCCACTAGCGCCTACTTCCTGGCCTTCGTCAGCTCTAGCGTTAACCCGGCCAATGCCAGCCTTAAGAACGACGGCTTTGCGGTTCGTTGTATAGCGATTTAGTCCATTATATAGATTAGTCTGCTCATCGCAAAGTCTACTGATTGCCGCCCAGGGTGCGGATAGCGCCAGATATTTTCATCATAGTGATGGGCGCTGGTCAACTTGGTAATAACTCAACCACACGAAGTTTTGTCCCTGTGGTCGTCAATGAGTTGCCATAATGTTCAGTATTGTCACTGTATATCGCTTGTGCTAAAATACGCATAAAGGATTTATTTAGCTAAATGAATAAGAAAAAACTTGTCCGAGGGTTCACACTTGTAGAGATATCAGTCGTCATGGTAATTATTGGTATCCTAGCCACTACAACTTATATTGCATACACTGGGCTTCAGGCTAGGGCGCGCGATGTCAGTATTCAATCTGACTTGGACCATATGGATTCAGCCCAGACGAGTTATGGCCTTAAACATAATACAGCAGGCAAGGCTTACTATTCTGTCAATGGTCCGGATAGTGATTTAGCGTTTACCGCTTCTGATGGTAATGTTATTCAGGTTGTTGTCAATTCTACAAATTATTGTATTAGAGGCTATAATCCACAAGCAACTAATAACTCGATTGATAATGCAGCCATTAAAGAGTCAACGCAAGGTATATGTGCTGTACTCAATTCTACTAATTTACCACCCGTACCTAACTTAACGGTTACTCAAACAGGTGGTGTTGTTACGGCAAGAATTACCGCTGTTGAATGTACTGGCGCAGGAACAGCTCAATACGGCTTTAGAAGTCAGATAAACGGTGGCAATATGACTGAATTTTCAAGTTGGTCGGCGCTATTAACGTCATCACAAACAGGTAATTATGGCGTAACATATGGCTATCAGGTTCGAACTCGATGTTATTCAGACGCTGATTTAATTAGTGACTCAGTGTTGACGCCAGTAGTTCCATATACATACAATCCACTCCCACCATCAGCCCCTGTAGTTGCTGTTGGTTTAAATGGATCAAATGTTCAAGCAAGTATTTCCTCGGCTGATTCATGTAGTATTGGCAACGAAGAATACGCTTTTGATTATTACACGAACACTGGCAGTTGGGTTGGTTTTTCAGCTTGGAATAGTAGCAAGTTTGCCACACCGGCGTCAACTCTTCAGGGCTATCAATATACCTATAGGGCAAAAGCTCGCTGTACAATAAATGGTTCTACGAGTACTGACTCAGTCGGACTAGCCGGTACCCCATATGTTGTAGCAATCGGTGCTCCAAGTGCCCCATCGATATCATTCTCAACACCTGACTGGTATTGGACTACCTGGAACTGGGGCGCAGCAACCTGCCCATCTGACACATATGCTGATTATCAAGTTCGTTACTATAATGACTATGCTGACAATGGCTGGACTTCATCTGGTAGTTTAACATCAGCTAGTCGCCAAACGTCTCGTTACCAAGTTGGTTATTATATGCAACTTCAAGCTCGCTGTATAAATTCCTACGATCAAGTTGGCAGTTGGAGTGCAACCAGTGTTACATCGCCAGCATATTATTATCGCAATGCACCAACAATTACGGCTGTAATTATCGGTGGTGGTGGTGGTGGTGGTTATGACAACGGTGGTGGCGGTGGAGCAGGCGGATTAATCGATAAAAACATTACTGTAACTCAATCTATGCAACAGACGGCAAATTTCCCTGCATTAGTTGGTCGACGCGGTGGCGATCAACAAGATGGCGTGTATTCATCATTTATGGGCTATACAGCGAATGGTGGAGGCCGAGGAGGTAATGTTAACGGCGGTGGTGGTAACGGTGGTTCTGGTGGCGGTGGCGGTGGAAGTGGCGGGACTACTAGCGGTGGCGGCGCTAATCAGACAGATGGTTTTGGTTTTGCTGGTGGATTCGGAACCAACAGGTACAGTAGTGGACACTGTCATAGCTATGCTGGCGGTGGCGGTGGTGGCGCTGGGGCTAAAGGTAGTGATGCTCCGTCATCTGGTGGTGGTCAGGATGGTGGTAGCGGAAGAAGCAATAGCATAAACAACACAATATATGCTGGTGGCGGTGGCGGTGGCGGTGACTGTTATAATGGTAACGGCAGTAGTGGCGGCGGTGGCGGCGGAGCCCAGGGTAGTTATGCGACTGGCGGTAATGCGTCATACTATGGTTCTGGTGGCGGTGGCGGATCAGGTACTTATGGCCATGGTGGCAATGGCTCTTCGGGCTTAATTATGGTCAAGTCAAATGATGGATCGATTCCTAATGCAACCTATACTTGGAATGGTTCGGGTGATATAACAAGCTATACATTAACCGTAAGTGGCTACTACTAAATCTGGAGTCTATTATGATAAATATTAAAAAACAATTCATATATATAATCGCTATAGTTATTGCGGTAGTTGCCGTAGCAATCGGTACAGTGATTGTCTTAAAAATATCAAACAACAATACAACTTCTAATACGCAAACAAAATCAGCAATAACACTAGGGACAGCTGACACCTTAATGAAGTCATCTGCTAGTACTAACGACCCAGTTAAAGCTAAAGAGATTCTATTACAAGCTCGTCAACAATACGTTGAGATTAATAATCAGGATCGCATACAGGCTGTAGATGCTATGATATTGATGATTGATAATACACCTAAAAAGTAAAGATATAAATTTCATTCTCGCTGACTACTATTTACTACCTACCAACTACTACCTACCAATGTTATAATAGCGTTAGTAATGGATAAAAAATTATATATCACAACTGCAATTCCTTATGTTAACGGCACGCCACATATTGGCAATGCCCTAGACTATCTGTTGGCTGATATTTGGACGCGTTATCAAAAACAGAACGGTCATGATGTGCGTTTTCAAGTTGGTACGGACGAGCATGGTAATAAAATTGCCGCCAAAGCTGCCGAAGCAGGCTTGGATCCTAAAACTTACACTGACCAGACTCACTTGAATTTCAAAAAACTAATGGAAAAAGTCGGCGCAGGTTATACGGATTTTGTACGTACAACCGACCAACATCATGTTCAATCGGTTCAATATATCTGGCAACAATTACAACCATATATTTACAAAGGTAGTTACGAAGGTTGGTATTGTGTTGGCTGTGAATCATTCGTATCCGACAAAGAGGCAACGGCTAATAATGGTGTTTGCCCAGATCATAATCAGCCATATCAGCGCCTAAGTGAAGCTAATTATTACTTCAAAACCAGCGCCTTTACGGACAAAGTTCGCGCGGCAATCGAAACTAATCAAATGCAAATTGTGCCAGAATTCCGTAAAAAAGAATTTCTGGAATTAATGAAAGATGGTTTGCAAGACGTCAGTATTTCACGTCCTAAAAAGAATCTAAGTTGGGGGATACCAGTACCTGGCGATCCAACTCAGGTGATGTACGTTTGGCTGGATGCTTTGGCAAATTACATCACGATTTTGGGCTATCCCGATCAGCCAGTTTGGAAAGAATATTGGCCAGCTGATGTACAAATTATCGGCAAAGATATTTTGCGTTTTCACGCTGGATTGTGGCCATCGATGTTGTTTGGTCTTGGTCTAGAACTTCCTAAAAAATTGTTAGTACACGGCCATATTAACGTCGGTAATACTAAAATGAGTAAAACTATTGGTAACATTGTTGATCCAAATCAGGTGATTGATGAATACGGCCTAGACGCTTTTCGTTATTACTTTTCACGACATATTCCGACATTGGATGACGGTGATTTTACTTGGGAAAAATTCGAAAATTCGTATAACACCGAACTTGCCAATGATTTAGGTAACGTGATTCGTCGTGTTTCCAGTATGATTACACGTTATCAAGCTGGTGTTATCGGTGAAGCGCCAAAAGGTGAGCATGATATGGGTGCCTACCACGCGGCGATGGAGAATTTGGAATTTAATCGTGCGATTGACGAAGTTTGGCTGATGGTTAAAAGTTTGAATCAATACATTGAAAACGTCAAACCATGGGAAATTGCCAAAAATGTCAGCAAAGACGCCGAAGCCGCTGCACATTTAACAGAAGTATTAGCTTATTCGGTCGGCGCATTATTGCAAATTGGTGATTTATTGGTGCCATTCTTGCCCGCAACTGCTGATAATATTCACAAAACATTTGAAACTGGCGTTATTGTTGCCAGTGAGGCCGTTTTGTTCCCTCGAGTTTATAAACATACGAC
Source organism: uncultured bacterium (assembly GCA_903889015.1). Taxonomy (GTDB): domain Bacteria; phylum Patescibacteriota; class Saccharimonadia; order Saccharimonadales; family Saccharimonadaceae; genus UBA1547. Next base: position 4,550 of record CAISVS010000015.1, read on the forward strand.
CGATCCCAACGCGCCAAAGGCTTAAAATGTTAATTGATACACACTGTCACATTCATGATGCTGATTATCCATTAGATGTTACGGAAACTATTAATCGTGCTCATCAGGCTGACGTTCAGCAATTAATTTGCGTTGGTACTGACCAAAATAATTCAAAACTAGCTGTCGAATTAGCGTCAAGAAATGACGGTTTATATGCCGCGGTTGGGGTGCATCCACACGAAGCCAAAGCTGGCTGGCATGAGATTAATAATCTGTTAAATTTACAAACCCCATCAATTATTGCTGTTGGCGAGATTGGATTGGACTATCACTACAATCACAGTCCGCATGATGTTCAGATTCAAGCACTAAAGGCGCAAATCGAACTGGCATTGAAATTTGATTTACCAATTATTTTTCATGTTCGCGAAGCATTTGATGACTTTTGGCCAGTATTCGATAGTTATTCGTCCGCTGGCCAGCGGATTCGTGGCGTGTTGCACAGTTTTACGGATTCGGCTGAAAATTTGGCGGCTGGTTTAAAGCGAGATTTGTATATTGGTATTAATGGTTACAGTACATTTGTTCGTGACGAGTCGCAAAAGGCGATGTTTAATTCGATTCCGCTTAGTAAAATAATACTCGAAACAGATGCGCCATACTTGACGCCAGCGCCTTTTCGTGGTAAAGTAAATGAGCCAGCATTTGTGAGGAATGTAGTCGAACATTTAAGTAATATTCGACAAATTCCTTACGACGAAGTTGCAAAAACTACGTCTGAAAATGCTCGTGCTTTGTTTAAAATTTAATTTACGGTAAAGTTGAATAACAATTAAGCCGAATAAGACGAAAATATGCCAGAAAATAATTTAGAAACATATCCAAATCCTTTTGACGGTCAAAACACCCCAGAAGAGATGAAAACTTTTTTTGACCCTAACTTGTCGGTTGAGGCTCGTATTAATGCTGCGCTTGGTTTACCTCCAACTAATCGATCGCTAGAACGACCACTGAGTCTAAATCAAGAACTAATTGATCGTGCCTTGGCTTTACATGATGCTCGTTTGGAACATATGATAAAATGGAATAGCCAAAATGACAGATAAAACTCATTTTATCAAAGCTGTCTCGAAAAAACTGTTTAAAATTGATTCACGCCGACCAAATATAACTGAAAAAGATTTAAAAGCTCGCGAAAGCGAGATTGGATCGAAAATATTTGGCCCACTAAAACCAAACGAACGTCGCGAATTTTTTAATGACAATGAACGCAGTTGGTTTTTTCATCAAGAACTTACCGACCAAACCGGTAAAGTTCATTCGGTAACTTTGCATTATGAAGTTCATCCCAACGGAATCTTGCGAGTTAGCAGTCAGCAGGGTGTAAAAAATGAATTTATTAGTGGTCAAGAACTTGAAAACTTTGCCTCGGCGACTGAAATTTATTATCAACGCGTGATGACTCAAATTTATAATCGTGATTTTATTACGGGCAAAAAGTTACAATAACCGTTATAATTAGGTGACGATGGACAACGAAATTATATATTTGGACCATGCGGCCGCTACTCCAATGGACACGCGGGTTATTACGGCTATGCAGCCGTATTTTAGTGATGACTTTTATAATCCGTCCAGTCCATATGCGCCTGCCGTCAAAGTGCGACGCGATTATGAAGATGCCAAGCATAAAATCGCTAGTTTAATCGGTGCTAAACCAGGTGAAATTATTATGACCGCTGGTGCGACGGAATCAATTAATTTGGCATTTTCTGGTATTACCGGTCATGTTGTTGTGCCAAATATCGAGCATCATGCCGTACTCAATTGTGCTAAATTACATAACCATACTTTGGTCGTTGCTGATAAACGTGGTTTTGTATCGGCCGAGATGATTAAATCGGCAATTACGCCTGAAACACAACTGGTTAGCGTTGCGCTAGCTAATAATGAACTTGGCACAGTGCAACCGATTCGTGACATTGCGCAGGTGATTAAGTCAGAACGTGAAAGTCGATTAGTCAGTGGCAATAAAACGCCAATATATCTGCACTGCGATGCTTCGCAAGGCGTTGGCCAACTAGATGTGAATGTTGCCAGACTGGGCGTTGATATGTTGACGTTAAATTCTGGTAAGATCTATGGGCCTAAACAAGTTGGGATACTATGGGCCGCCAGTCATGTTAAAATGCAGCCATTAATTATTGGCGGTGGTCAAGAACGTGGCTTACGCAGTGGTACTGAAAACGTAGCTGGTACGGTTGGTTTTGCGCGGGCGCTAGAACTAGTGTTGGAACATCGCAAATTTGAAGCTGACAGAATATTAGAATTACGTGACATTTTGCAAAAAAAACTAACTGATGCCTTTCCGTCAGCGATAGTGTCAGGTCATCCAAAACATCGTTTGGCTGGACACTTACATATGTCATTTTCTGGCTTGGACGGCGAACGTTTGATATTTATTTTAGAAAATCGTGGCGTAATGTTGGCGACAGGCAGTGCTTGTGCGGCTAATAAAGGCACTAGGTCGCATGTTTTAACAGCGATTGGTTTGTCAGATGAACAGGCTGATGGCAGTATTCGAATTACACTGGGACATCTTTCGACGCTTGAAAACATTAAACTGGCCGGTGAAATAATTGTTGAAGAATTAGTCAAAGAATATCAGCGAGTTAATCGATGATTAAATATTTTTTGATTCCAATTGTCTTTGTACTTATCTTTGTGTTTGGGGTTAGCTTTTATTTTCAAATTGACGATTTAAGTAGTTGTAATGATACGCCAGTCACAAGTGGAAATTGTCAGGCGGTTGATGTAATTGTCGCAATTAGTGGCGGAGACACTGCCGCACGAGCTAATACAGCAGTCGAATTGTATAAAAATGGTTGGGCAAAAACACTAGTCTTTTCTGGCGCTGCTCAAGATAAAAGTGGCCCCAGTAATGCCGCGGCAATGAAGACAATTGCTGTTGCTGCAGGTGTACCCGAAGCTTCAATTTTGCTAGATGAAGATTCGGCAACAACAAAGCAAAATGCTGAAAATACTATGCGAATATTTACGAAAAATAAGATAAAAAGTATTATTTTAGTTACATCTGGTTATCATCAACGTCGTGCAAGTTTGGAATTTAATAAACATACTGAAGGTATTACAATAATCAATCATCCAACGCCAAATGATGTAGATTGGTCATTTTGGTGGTGGGTTAGTCCGCGTGGTTGGTGGTTGGCGACAAACGAATTTGCTAAGATTTTTGTATTTTACGTTCAAGGAATTTGGTCATGACAAAAGTCTATGTTGGTATGAGCGGTGGTGTTGATTCGTCTTTGTCGGCGGCACTTTTGATAGAGCAAGGTTATGATGTAACTGGCGTTTATATGAAAAACTGGACAACCGATTTGCCCGGTATAAAATGTCCATGGGCGGATGATTTAGCGGATGCCAAACGTGTGGCCGTTAATTTAGGAATCGATTTTAAAGTCTTTGATTTTGAAAATGAATACAAACACAAAGTCGTTGATTATATGATTGACGAATACAAAAACGGTCGTACGCCAAACCCTGATATTATGTGTAATCAAGAGGTTAAATTTAAGTTGTTTTTGGCGGCAGCGATTGAAGATGGTGCTGACATGATTGCGACTGGGCATTACGCACGGGTGGAATATGGAATATGGAAGATGGAAGATGGCGAATCGCAGTTGCAATCAATGCCAAATTCCAATAGCCAAATTCCAATAGCCAAATTAAAGCAGGCGGTTGACTCAAATAAAGACCAAACATATTTTTTGTATCGTGTCACTGGTCAGGCGCTTAGTAAAACTTTATTTCCAATTGGTGAATTTACAAAACCTGATGTTCGTAAAATGGCGGCTGAACGAGGTTTGTCGACGGCTGCCAAAAAAGACTCACAAGGCATTTGTTTTGTTGGCCAAGTTGGCATCCGTGACTTTTTAAGTTTGTACGTTGATCAAAAACCAGGTGAAATTATTGATAAAAAATCAGGTAGAGTATTGGGTCATCATGACGGTGCGATATTTTATACACTTGGTCAGCGTCACGG
>CAISVS010000016.1 GCA_903889015.1 uncultured bacterium
TCAATTGATATGAGTTCACTCCAAGAAACATACAACAAGTTAGCGGCTAATTACGATGGCAAGCTTGATAAGACTGCATTGATTCAAGGTGCCAACAAAGGTATGGTAGCGGCGGCTGGCGACGCATACACGACCTACTTCAGTCCATCAGAAGCAGTTGACTTTAACAACAACCTAGAAGGAAATATTGGTGGCGGAATTGGCGCTGAAATTGGCTTAAAAAACGATAATATAACAGTTGTACGACCACTCAAAGATAATCCTGCTATCAAGGCTGGGTTGTTGGCAGGCGATATTATCGTAAAAGTTAATGACGAGTCGACTACTGGTTGGACAGTTGATCAGGCAGTTGGTTTGATTCGCGGTGAAGCCGGTACAACTGTAAAATTAACAATTCAACGTGGAGTTGAAACCAAAGATTATACTATTACGCGTGCCATTGTTGATAACCCAAGTGTCGACAGCAGCGTTGTGAACGGATTGGGCACGATAACAATTTCACGCTTTGACGGTGAAACTGGTGCTTTGGCTGTTACGGCCGCTCAAAATTTTGTTAAACAAGGTGTCAAGTCAGTTATTCTTGATTTACGTAATAATGGCGGTGGCTATGTATCTGCTGCGGTTGACGTTGCTGGTTTGTGGTTAAAAAATCAGGTTATTGTAACCGAAAGAACAACGGATGGATCGATAAAAGATACATTAAAATCAGGCAATAACGATATTTTGGCTGGTATTCCGACTGTTGTGTTGGTTAATAATCAATCGGCTAGTGCTAGCGAAATTGTTGCCGGGGCTTTACAAGATTCAAAAGCTGCTAAATTAGTTGGTGAAAAGACATTTGGTAAAGGTAGCGTCCAAGAACCAATAAAATTAAGTGGCGGTGCCGAAATAAAAGTTACAGTTGCGCGTTGGTACACTCCAAATGGTAAAAACATAACTAAAGAGGGTATTACACCAGACGTATCCGCAACTTTGACACAGACGGATGTTAATAATGACACTGATCCTCAGTTGGATGCGGCTAAAAAAGCCCTCGGTCTTTAAATGCTTGTGTTATTAGTCGTGAATGTAGTAATATAGAGGTAATATGGATACAAAGAAAAAGATTTTACTTGTTGAAGATGACGTTGCACTGTCGGCTGTATATAAATCTCGTCTAGAGATGGAGGGTTTTGACACTCACGCCGTTAACAATGGCGAAGTGGCATTGTCAGCCGCATTGGAATTTAAGCCTGATCTGATATTGCTGGATGCTATGATGCCTAAAATTAGTGGTTTTGACGTATTGGATATTTTACGTAATACCCCTGAAACAGCTAATATTCGAATTATTATGCTAACTGCACTTAGCCAGCCTAAGGACAAAGAACGGGCTGAATCATTAGGTGTTGATGATTATTTGGTTAAATCGCAAGTTGTAATCGGTGACGTTGTTGAACGTGTTAAATATCACCTTGGTTTGATCGAAAACAAAACCGCCTAGTGGCATATAAATTGATATAAATAAAAACTGCCATTTCGGCAGTTTTTATTTGGTTTCAAGGTATTTGTTATTTTACAGAAACTTGAGTACGAGGAGTTGTTTTGCCCGTAAAGCGGCTTTTGCGAACTTTACCAAAACTGACGACACCGTCAACAGCTGCGTGAATTGTAAAATCACGGCTGGTAAATGTACCAACGCCACCGATTTTAGTTGAACCTGTTTGACGAACTAGGACTTCGCCAGTGCGAACCGTTTGGCCGCCAAAGCGTTTAACACCAAGTCGTTGACCGGGACTATTATGGACGTTTTTAGCTGTTCCACCTGCTTTAACATGTGACATGAGGTAACTCCTTGAAATTTAATAACAAAATTTAGTTAATTGTATCAAATATTGGTGGTAGCGTCAAGGTGTTTGCGGATGTATTTTACATCACCACCCCTCCACCCCCTCATTCCTCTGAATGTCCTGTTAGATGAACGATGGGGTGTAGTGGTGGCTGGCGATTAGTTAGACTCTAGTTAATACCAAAAGCTCGCGGGCAACAACTTGATCTTCGCGGTAGTACAATAGGTCATTTTGTGAGATGTTGGTAAATTCGTGTGGTTTGTATCCGAACCTAGCGATAATCGATACGATTGGCAGGTGAGTGAATCGGCCTTCTTTGTTGCGCCAAGCTGGTACGGCGATACAAACAGGCGTGCCAGATTTTATTTGTGGGCCTAGGTTGCGTAAAAATTCAGTAATAATGTGGTCACAGTTTTTGACAACTTCTTCTAGCTTGGCTGGTGATGGTGGGGCACTGAATGGTTGGCCTAAATATGTTTCGGCAACGACGGCGCTGATTGGTTGTTGCCATTTGTTGGTCATAGCATCACCGGGGCTAAATCGGTAATTAAATTGCTTGTGATAGACTTGGTCCAACCATTCTAGGTTAGCATGGCTATATTCGGTCATCTTGGTAGACAAATCGGTACCGTAGGCGGCATAACCCATTAATACTGCCTCTTGGGGGATAACACCTGTACCACAGAAGGGATCCAAAATAGTAGGTAGTAGTTGTGAACTACTATTTACTAACTGGCCACAGGCCAGATTAATCATAATTTGAGCTAGTTTTGGTGGTAGCATACCGACAAATGCATCACGCTTAGGGCGTTCTTGGTCGCGCTGAGCATAGGCGGTGATGTTTTGCGATCCAGTACTCTCGGCGATGTAAATTTTGCCTTCGCGAGTTCGGATGACGATAATCTCTACTTTGTTTGGTGATAGCCCTAATTTATTATGATGGCTAGTAGCGGTACTAAGGGCAGGGTCGGAATTGGGAATCAGACGCAGACTGACGTTATGCTTTTTAAGTTTTTGTTTCAAGATTATACCGGCTTGTTGAACTTCGCGGTTGCTGACAATAAAATCGTAAACACTAATCCCAAGGGTAATTTTGCCTTCAAATGATGACCATTTGTCGGAATATAATTGGACAATTCGTTGGCTGACTTGACGCCAGTTGCTGGGTTGTAATTCGGTAATAACTTTACCGGCTTTTAGTACACCGCCAAATCTTTGAATCTCAAAATCTTCACAGTCGATTAGTACTGATTGAAGTGATATTGGGTTGATTGCTTTGCCGCCAAAGACTCTTTCAAGTTCGGCTGTGCCAAGTGCTGGTTGTCGTCCTAAAATTGCTATGTAACTCATTCTTCTATTATACGTTGTTGGCGGCGTTTTGAGTGCTATAATTATACTAGTTATGACATTTCGCTCTTGGGTATCATTAATTACATTTATTTTGTTGGCGGTTGTCATCTTTTTTGGTTGGGACCAGATAATTAAAGCTTGGGGACTTTTGGGTAGTGTAAATATTTGGGTTTGGTTGATGTTGATACCTGTTCAACTTCTAAGTTATTACACGACTGGTGAAATGATGTTTTCATACCTCCGTTCAAGAGGCGATTTGAAGACAACAACTCGTTGGCAAATGACGCGAATTGCGTTGGAATTGAATTTTGTGAACCATATTTTGCCAAGTGGTGGTGCTGCGGGCTTTTCATATCTTGGTTGGGTTTTACATCGCCATGGTGTTAGTCCGGGGCGGGCGACAATGGCGCAAATTATTCGCTTTGTTTTAACATTTGTTAGTTTTGTGTCAATCGTAATATTGGCGGTCGTTGTATTGGTATTTGACCATAAAATCGATCAAACAATAACGATAATAACGACTGTTTTGGTTGTTACAGCTGTTGCAGGAACGTCTTTTTTGATTTATGTTGTTGGTAATCGTCATCGAATGGTTAGATTATCCGGTTGGACGACTCATGCTATCAATAAAGTAATATCTGTGTTCACGCGTGGTCGTAAAAATCATACACTTCAATTGCCAGTAGTCGAAGGATTTTTTGGTGATATTCACCAAGATTATCTTGAGATTCGTCGCGAAAAAAAGATATTGGTTCGTCCACTTGGTTGGGCTGTATCAACTAATATTTTAGATGTTTTATTGATTCTGATTTCTTTTGGGTCTTTGGGGTACTGGATTAATCCAGCGATAGTTTTTATCGCTTTTGGTATATCATCTGTTGTCAGCATCATATCGGCTTCACCTGGTGGCGCCGGTGTTTATGAGGCTATTATGATTTCATTTTTGGTATCGTCGGGTGTACCACCAGATGTAGCAATTGCTGGTACCTTATTGGCACGCGCAACACTGTTAACTGGCACAATTTTGTTTGGTTACATATTTTATCAACTAACAATCAGTAAATATGGAAAAACCTCAGATTAAGCCAATTTTTAGCGTCAGTGATTTTATTGCGGTTGTTAATCAAACGCTAGAATATGCCTATCCGACCGTTGAGATTGAGGGTGAGGTTGCTTCATTTAAGGTCAATCAAGGCAAGTATGTTTTTTTTGACATCAAAGATGCTGGCGGTAGTATTGGTTGTTTTATGAGCGTCTGGCAATTACGAGTACCAATCGAAGATGGTATGAAGGTTGTTGTGTCGGCTGTGCCAAAACTAACTCAATGGGGTAAATTTAGTCTGACTGTTAAAACAATTCGACCTAGTGGAGAAGGGGCTTTGAAAAAAAGTTTTGAAATACTAAAGGCAAAACTAGACAATGAAGGATTATTTGCGCTTGATCGCAAGCGTCGTTTGCCGGCCGTACCAAAACATATTGCTTTAATCTGCAGTACCCAATCGGCTGGTTATGCTGACTTTGTCAAAATATTGAATGACAGGTTTGGTGGACTGCAAGTTGACGTGGCGCATGTTCAAGTTCAAGGATCTGATGCCCCCGACCAAATTATTCGGGCAATTAATTACTTTAATCAGCAAGAATTATTACCTGAAGTAATTGTTATTATTCGGGGTGGTGGTAGCGCTGATGATTTGTCGGCTTTCAACGACGAACCGCTAGTTAGAGCGATTGCTGGCAGTCGTATTCCAACACTGGTTGGCGTTGGCCATGAAATTGATACTAGTTTGTCTGATTTAGCAGCCGATGTTAGCGCTGCAACACCAAGTAACGCGGCACAGATATTAGTACCTGACAGGATGGAGATTATTAGGGCGGTGCGAGTTCAGGTTGTTTCTTTATTACCTCGTATCATGCAGATGATTGAAAGGCAAAAACAGACTATTAACGATGCGATAAATAATACTATTAGTAAAATTGAGAATGCCGCTGATGAGCAATTACGTAAAGTGTCATCACTTCGGGACGTGTTGGTCCAACTTGATCCAAATACGGTTTTAGCCAGGGGATATGCATTAATTCGAGGCGCTACAAAAGTTGGCGCAGTGATTGAAGTTGAAACAAATAAAGATATACTGAAAGCAGAGGTAACACATGTCATCAACAAATAAATCAATTCAAGAAAAAACAGCCGAACTGACTAAATTAGTTGCTTGGTTTGATAGTGAGAATTTTGAACTAGAATCAGCTTTGGATAATTTTAAAAAGGCTGAAAAATTAGCAGTTGATATTGAACACGATTTGCTGTCGTTAAAAAACGAAATTCAAATCGTTAAACAAAAATTTGATAGCGAAAATTAGATCATGATTTGGCTAGGCTTTATACTATTAGCAGTCGTATTAGTATTTGGTTTAGTTGTTTTTCGGGGTGCACCGTATGTTCCAAGCTCAAAAAAATATATCCATCAAGCATTAACCGAACTATACCCATTAAACAGTACTGATTTACTAGTTGATATTGGCAGTGGCGATGGGGTAGTCTTGCGCCAAGCATCAAAGTTGGGTGCACAGGCGATTGGTTATGAAATTAATCCGATATTAGTGTATATTTCGTATTTTCTATCTCGTAAAGATAAGAATGTCACTGTTAAACTAGCCGATTTTTGGATGACAAATTTTCCACCTAATACGACGGTTGTTTATGTTTTTTCAGTCACAAGGGATATGGATAAAATAGCAAAGCGCATACAAACAGAGACTGATAGATTAGGCAAAAAAATTAATTTAATCGTTTATGGCGGACAAATTAAAGATATGAAGTCTATAAAAAGTGTCGGTGCATATTGTTTGTATGAGTTTCATTCTTTACAGCCGGTCAAACCACAAGTATAATGACGCTATGACACAGAATTATCGTACGCGCGAAAACGGCTTGGTTAGTGGCTGGATGATTTCAACTATTGGCTTGATTGTACTTTCAACTGGTTTGGTTGTTTTGTCGGTTTGGGCCTTTATGAACTATACTGATCAAAAAAATAA
>CAISVS010000017.1 GCA_903889015.1 uncultured bacterium
CGGCTGCCAAATGCTCGCAAAACCGAAGAAAATTATGCCGAAAAAGCATTAACCAATCTAGGTAAAACTGTTATTCACATACCAGATGGTCTCAAATTCAGCGGCCAAGGCGACGCCCTAGCTTGCGGAAATTTACTGTTTTGCGGCAGCGGTTATCGCAGTGATGCCGCAGCTCAGACTTTTGTGGCTGGTGCCTTGGGGTATAAATTAGTTCAGCTACAAACTGTCCCCCAAATCGACATTAATGGAACCCCAATAATTAACACTTCAACTGGCTGGGCTGATAGTTATTTTTATGACATCGATTTAGCATTAGCCATTATCAAAGCCCCTGACGGTGACCAAAAAGGCCTAATCGCCTATTGCCCCGAGGCTTTCACCAAAAACAGTCGTGAGTTACTAGAATCAATCGATATTGTTGATAAAATTATGGTTTCGATTGATGAAGCCAGAAATGGTTTTGCAACTAACCTGGTATCAACTGGCGAAACGGTAATTATGAGCGCCAATGCACCACAACTAGCCAGCGACCTTCGTGCCCTAGGGTTTAAAGTTTTGACACCGCAAATCGCTGAACTCGCCAAAGGTGGCGGCTATATTCGTTGCATGACATTAACTATTTCTTAGTTTGCTTGTTTAAATCTTGCAGTGCCTTACGAGTGACATTAATTTCACTCCAAGGATGTACGCCATCATTTCGTTCAATCGTTTTTTCGTGGCCCTTACCTAACAAAACAACTGTATCAACGCTTGATTTAACACGCGTCAAAGCAAATTTTATCGCTTCTTCACGGTCCAAAATCAAAAACATATCTTTATCACGAATTTTTCCAGCTTTTTTGGCACCTTTAGCGATTTGTTCCAAAATTTTTCCACCATCAACATCGCGATCATCTTCTTCGGTCAAAACAACTTCATCACTGTAACGTCCAGCAATTTCACCTTGGATAGCACGTTTCGATTCGTCACGACGCCCAGCCGACCCAAATACTGTCACTAATTTGCCCTTGGTGACATAACGCAAGCTGTCAAATAATCGTTCAAAGGCATCCGGTGTTGATGCAAAATCAATAATTACCTTAAACTTTTGACCTTCGTTCACAACCGTCATACGGCCTTCAACACCGTCTAGTGCCGCAATTCCACGTTCAATTTGGCCTTTTGTTAAGCCCAATTCACGTCCAACCGCTACTGCCGCCAAACTATTGCTGATATTAAATTCACCAGGAATATTGATGCGAATATTGTACTTTTCATCTGGTGTATTTACCGTATATGTTGAATAATCAGCCGCCAGTTCAACTTCTGTAGCCATCAAATCACCAGACTTAATGCCATAAGTCACCGATTTTGGAATCGAATCGATAAATTTTTGCGCATTTGGATCATCGGCATTAACAATACCTAATTTTCGGCCATTTTTGCTAGCAAGTTTAAACAAACGGCGCTTGGCCTGTAAATAATTATCAAAAGTCAGATGATAATCTAAATGATCATTCGTGACATTAGTAATAATTGCAATCTCGTACGGGATACCCCACACCCGATGTTGCGCCAATGAATGTGACGACGTTTCCAAAACAACCCATTCAATGCCGGCTTTTTTAAATTCGCGCAAACGTTTTTGCAAAATTCCAGCCTGAGCCGTCGTAATGTGCTCGATTTGCGGTTTAATGTCACTGCCGATACCATAACCAACCGTACTTAACATGCCAACCTTAAACATCGCATTGTGCAACATTTTATGAATCAAAAAAGTCGTCGTAGTTTTGCCATTTGTGCCAGTAATTCCAATAATATGCATCTTTCGTGCCGGAAAACCATACCAAGTACTAGCCAAGGTTGCTTCAATTAAATGTCCAACTGGTTCAATTTTTCTGAATAATTTTACAGGAATTAATTTTTTTACAGTATTTCGTAGATTAGCCATAAGATTATTATACCTTATACTTCCAAGTCGCGATTATTATACGACACATACGTTATTACGACCGCGATTGCCACAATCAACAACGATAGCGATATATAAATAACATCCAGCCCATGATTCATCAAAATATCTTTGGCATCAAAATATTTGAATGGCGTTAAATACTTCAAAAAATCAAGATCGCTATTAAAACTAATCAGGTAAGTTAGTATAAATGCCACCAATAAAACCGCCGAAGCAATCGACGCCGACAATTTAGGTTTTTTGCTAATTGCGGCAGTCGCTGTGCCGATAAAAAAGAATATTAACTGCATAAAAAACAGTCCAGCCATTAGTAAATAAATATCATTAATAAAATCCAAATTATGACTATATAAATTAATAAATAATATCGATGACAACAAGGTTACGACGTTAAACGCTATCAAACCAACCAAACCGGCCATTATTTTTGATGTTATTACTTTATTGCGCGTCACCGGTTTTACAAAAATAAATTCCGACGTTCGATCACGCTCTTCTTTGGACATAATACCTGCGC
>CAISVS010000018.1 GCA_903889015.1 uncultured bacterium
TAGCTGGCGTGCCATTTGTCGTTAAAGACAACTTTTTGGCATTCGGAGCGCCAACAACTGCTGCCAGCAAGATGTTAGAGAATTTTGATGCGCCACTTCAGGCAACGGCAGTTGAAAAATTAGAGGCCGAGGGTGCGATTTGTATCGGTAAATCAAATTTGGATGCTTTTGCGCACGGCGGCAGTACTGAAAACTCGGCTTTTGGTCCAACTAAAAACGCCTATGATACCACTCGAGTTTCTGGTGGTAGCAGCGGTGGATCAGCTGTCGTAACGGCGCTAGACATTGTTCCGTTTGCACTTGGCAGTGATACTGGTGGCTCAATTCGCCAACCAGCTAGCTTTAATGGTGTTGTTGGCGTCAAGCCGACATACGGTATGATCAGCCGATATGGTGTGGTAGCGATGGCCAGCAGTACCGATGTGATTGGGTCATTTACGACTAATGTGGCAGATGCTGAATTAGTTTCGTCGATTATGGCTGGTCGTGATGACCGTGACATGACAACTTTGCCTGATTTTTTCCAAAATCAAACCGATGTTAAACCAGGTCAAAAAATTGGTTTGATTAAAGACTTCATGACTGATGGTGTTGATGCTGATGTTCGCGCTCGGGTTAATGAATATGTTGAAGGCTTGAAGGCCAAAGGTCATATTATTGAAGAGGTAAGTTTGCCGATGGCTGAATACGCTTTGGCGATTTATTATATTATTGTGCCTGCCGAACTTAGCAGTAATTTAGCCCGATACGATGGTATCCGTTATGGTCATCGGGCCGAAGGTATTAAAACCTTGGCCGAACTTTATGGTCGGACTCGCGATCAAGGTTTTGTGACCGAAAACAAACGTCGCATTATGATTGGTAGTTACGTACTGTCCAGTGGTTATTTTGATGCGTATTATTTGCAAGCTCAAAAAGTTCGTACACTGTTGATTAATGAATTTAATGAATTGTTTAGTAAATATGACGTGTTAATTGGGCCAGTTGCGCCAACTCCAGCCTTTAAATTAGGCGAAAATACGGCTGATCCAATTAAAATGTATTTGGGCGATATTATGACGGTGCCAACTTCACTGGCGGGACTACCTGCAATTAGTGTGCCGGCTGGTCGTAGTGAATCAGGATTACCAATTGGTGTTCAATTAATGGGTCCAAGCCAAAGTGACGCCAGATTATTAGCCTTGGCACGTTCGATGGAGGTTAAATAACATGGATCAATCAATCGTTTTCTTTTTGTCAGCCATAATTATTGTTGGCGCGTTGATGTGTTCGATTATATGTTTGCGTGGCAAAGGCAAAAAAACACTGAACGTTGAATATTACCGTACAAAATGTTTAGAAAATGAGCATAAATTAATAAAAGATGAAGTCTCAAGCTACCATTTGTCGGTCTTAAATGCTGATAAATTAGTCGACCAAGCTTTACGAGATTTAGGAATCAAAGGCCAAACAATGGGCGAGCGCATGAAAAATTCCGTTACGTTATTCAGTGATCGCAACGGTATTTGGACGGCACACAAATTACGTAACACGATTGCCCATGAATCTGATGCGCGCGTTACTTATGAAGACGCCAAATACGCACTAAGCTGTTTTAGACAAGCATTGAAAGATTTAGGAGCTATCTGATGATTACTGATGAAATTCTAGCAAAATATGAAATGACAGTTGGTGTTGAATGTCACGTTCAGTTGGCAACTGATACTAAATTATTTAGTGGTGCCGATAATGACGCCCGTGACAAATCGCCTAACAGTGTTGTTAGCCCAATTGATTATGGTTTGCCTGGCATGTTGCCAGTCCTTAATCGTCGGGCGGTTGATTTAGCTATTAAAGCCGGCAAAGCATTAAACAGTTCAATCGCTCACGTTAGTCGATTTGATCGCAAGCATTATTTTTATCCAGATTTGCCAAAAGGCTATCAGACAACACAGTTACACCAGCCGATTATCGGCGGTGGTGTCGTGCATGTGCCAATGGAAGACGGTCGCGTGGTTGATGTCCGAATTCACCACGCTCATTTGGAAGAAGACGCAGGTAAATTGACTCACTTTGGCGATTATAGCCTAGTTGATTTAAATCGCGCTGGTACACCATTGATTGAAATCGTATCTGAACCAGATATTCATTCGGCAATCGAAGCTAAATCATATGCAACTGAACTTTACAGGTTGATGACCTATGCCGAAGTTACATTTGGTGATTTGTACCATGGTAATATGCGTTTTGATGTTAACGTTTCGGCGGCTTTGAAGGGTTCAACTACACTAGGCACAAGGGCTGAAGTTAAAAATTTGAACTCATTTAGGAGTGTAGAACGAGCGGCTGAATACGAATTCCGCCGTCAGGTTGAAATTTTAGAAAAAGGCGATAAAGTTGTTCAGGAAACTCGCGGTTGGGATGATAATAAACAGAAAACTTCATCGCAGCGCAGCAAAGAAAACGCTCAGGACTATCGATATATGCCTGATGCGGATATTCCGCCAATTGTGCTGACTGATGATGAAATTACTGCAATTCAAACTGATATGCCACGCTTGCCTGGTGAATGGCGTCAAATTTTAAGTCAACTAGGGCTTGATTATTTGCCGATTGAAACACTACTAGA
>CAISVS010000019.1 GCA_903889015.1 uncultured bacterium
GCCGAAAGTGTGTCGCCAAAACACCCAGACAAGATTTGTGATCAGATATCTGATGCAATTTTGGATGCACATTTAGCTCAAGACCCTAATGCTCGGGTCGGAGTCGATGTAGCTGGTGGACACGGAATTGTATTTGTGACTGGCGAAGTAACGTCGCTGGCAAAAAGTATTAATGTTACGGAGATCGTTAAGCGCTTGGCTGGTGATGTTGAAGTTATCGAACATATTGCCACTCAAAGTCCTGAAATTGCTCAGGGTGTTGATATTGGCGGTGCTGGTGATCAAGGAATTATGGTTGGCTATGCTTGTAACGAGACGCCTGAATTATTACCACTGGAAACCGTATTATCACGTCGTTTGAATCAATATATTTACAAAAAATGGCCATTTGATGGTAAAACGCAGGTTACTTTAGAGGGTGATAAAATTGCCAGTATTGTCGCTAGTTTTCAGAATGCTGAAAAATCAGAATTATTGACTGAGGTTAAAAATTGGTTAGCAAACGAATCTTTGGCAAAATATGATGAAGTTGAATATCATATTAATCCAGCTGGTGACTGGCAAATTGGTGGTTTTGCGGCCGATGCAGGACTAACTGGACGTAAATTGATTGTTGATAATTATGGACCACGTATTCCAATCGGTGGCGGGGCATTTAGCGGTAAAGACCCAAGTAAAGTTGATCGATCAGCAGCTTATATTGCTCGTAAAATAGCAGTTGATTACTTGAAAAAACGTAATGCGACTGAAGTTTTTGTACGTTTAGCGTATGCCATTGGTTACGCTCAACCACTTGAGGCGTCAGTAATCATTGATGGCGTTCAGGAAGAAGTCGAAGGTTATGATTTAACACCAAATGGAATCATTAAAACGCTTGAACTGAAAAGACCAATCTATGAAGAAACTGCCAAATGGGGTCACTTTGGGCACACTGGTTTTAGCTGGGAATGATTAGTTTAGTTCGTAAGTTACGCTGACGCTGAATCCGTAATCGTTCAAACCTGGTTGGATTGAATATGATGAACTGGCGCTTGAACCACTGGCTGAATCGACTGACGATTTAGTTGATGAATCCATTAACCATGGCATTGGTGTAATACCACCAGATGTGTTGTCGGTAACGCTGATTACTTTGCCAAGTTTGGCGCCAAGTTGTTTGGCGCTGGCTTCGGCTTTGGTTTTGGCATCATTCAATGCATCGGTGCGGGCTGACGCTTCAAGCTGTTTTTGTTTGCTAGTTGAGAATGAAATTTGTGGCGTGATTGAGCCAACTGGCGTTGTCGTTACTAGATAATCTTGGACAGTTTGAGCAAGAGTTTTATTATTTAGGGTGACTGTTATATACAACGTAGTTGTTGCGGTGTCGGTGCCGCCGTAATAAATACTGTAATCATATGAATTAACGTCGGTTTTAATAGCTGAATCATTGACGCCGAGTGATTTTAGCTTGGCGACGATTGTTTTTGATAAGTCGCTAAGTTCGGTGTTGATTGCAGCTTTGTCCGCGCCTTCTTTTTGATAATACGGTGTAAAGACGAATTGATCAGGTTCGGCCTGAATTGTGGTCGATCCAGTGATGGCTATTGTTCGGCTACTGATTGAATTGTTGTTCCACGGTTGCCAAAAACCGATAGTTATTAAATTTGCGATTAATAGAATGGCACATATTATCCATGCGTTGAGTTTTATACTTATGCTTTGTTTCATGGTATTTATTATATCACTACCGAATTGCTTGAGGAGTATCGTGGGGTTTTACTGCTTGTCTTAATTGCACGC
>CAISVS010000020.1 GCA_903889015.1 uncultured bacterium
AAGCGTAAGCGTAGTCATATAATTGTCGTAAGAACGTGCGTATGTAATTAAAAAGGAGTGGTTAGTTGGCCAACACATTGGCAACTTGTACATAGCGATATGAATATATTAATGCTAGGGTGGGAGCTTCCTCCTCACAACAGTGGTGGGTTAGGCGTAGCTTGTTATCATATGTCCAAAGCATTGGCCTTAAAAGGGGCTAAGATTGACTTTGTGGTGCCTTATACTGCGCATCATCCTGGTACTGAATTTATGACTGTACACAGCGCTACTGGCCTGACACCTCTTGAACGATATGGTTTAGGCACATACGACAGCTCGAAAGTATTAGATAAAACACTATCCAAAGCCGATATGAATGATTTAAAAGACATGCGTGGCGTACAAAAACGTTATGTTAAATTTGTCGAGCGTTTGGTTCGCAGCGTAAAACCTGATGTTATTCATGCTCATGACTGGTTGACGATGGAAGCCGGCATGCGCGCCAAAGAATTAACAGATGCGCCGTTGATTGTTCATGTTCATGCAACTGAATTTGACCGATCTGGCAGCAACAGTGGTAATCCTCTAGTTCATGAAATTGAATATCAAGGTTTGATGATGGCGGATCGTATTATCGCCGTCAGTAATATTACTAAAAACATTATTGTTCAAAAATACGGTATTCCCGAGGACAAGATTGAAGTTGTCTATAATGCGATTGATACCAGCAGTTTTGATGACGGGTACGTTTATGACTTTGATACATACAAGTACCTAGAGGCCTTAAAAGCTGAGGGTTACACCATTGTCGTTACAATTACTAGGTTTACGATTCAAAAAGGCTTGGCTAACTTTATTCGCGCTGCTGCACGGGCCTGTGAAAAATATGACAAATTAGTCTTTTTGTTGGCTGGCGACGGCGAACAGCGTGATGAATTGATTGCATTGGCGTCAAGTTTAGGAATATCTGACAAAGTGTTCTTTACGGGATTTGTTCGCGGTAAACAATGGCGCGACGCATACAGCGTTGGTGACATCTTTGTAATGAGTTCAGTCAGCGAGCCATTTGGTTTAACTGCCCTTGAGGCCGCACATCATGGCAATGCCTTGATTATCTCGCGACAATCGGGCGTTGGTGAAGTATTACACAGTATTTTCAGATACGATTTTTGGGATGAAGACGTACTGGCAGATCAATTAATTGGAATTGCAACATCAAATGCATTAAAAACCGAAATGCAGCAGAATATTAAGCATGAGTATGATAAAATATCATGGAATGATGTCGCAGATTTGTGCCTGAAAATATACAAACAAAGCCAACAAGGAGTAACAGTATGAGTCCCGTTAGAACTAACATAACCAGACAAAATCATGTTGATTATTCTTGCATAACAAACAAAAGGGAGTTCTAACGGGATGAGCAAGCGTGGAATAGTATTATACCTACACGTACACCAACCTTTCCGTGTATGTAAATACAGTGTATTCGACACTGCTGTTAAACATGACTATTACAACGAACCAGTATATGATACCGAGCGCAACAACGAACAAGTCTTTAAAAAAGTCGCTGACAAATCATATCGCCCAATGAATGCTTTATTGGAAAAATTGTTGGCTAATAACCCTGAATTCAAAGTATCGCTAAGTATTACTGGCACATTTTTGGAACAAGCCGAACAATGGGCACCAGATGTTATCGAAAGCTTCCAAAGATTAGTTAAAACTGGTCGGGTTGAAATCGTGGCTGAAACTTATTATCACTCACTAGCCTTTTTCTTCAGTCTAGGCGAATTTGAGCGCCAAGTAGAAGCTCATCAGGCAAAAATACGTGAATTATTTGGCGTCGAAACCCAAGTATTTCGTAATACCGAGTTATCATACAATGACAGCCTAGCAAAATGGGCTGATGATCGTGGATTTAAGGGTATTTTGGCTGAAGGTTGGGATCCGATTTTGGAATGGCGCAGTCCAAACCATGTTTATCGTCCCGCTGGCACAACTAACATTGCATTATTAATGAAAAATTATCGTTTAAGTGATGATATCGCCTTTCGTTTTAGCAACAAAGATTGGGCTGCGTGGCCACTGTCGGCTGATACTTACAGCGAATGGGCTAATGCGTCGATTGATCAACAACCTATCATCAACTTGTTTATGGATTATGAGACATTCGGTGAACACCAATGGAAAGATACCGGTATCTTTGACTTCTTTGAATCATTTGTAGGCAAATGGCTAAGTAATCCTGACAATACATTTTATACCGTATCTGGTGCAATCGACGAATTTGAACCATCTGGCGAAATTAGTATGCCAAACACCGTGACTTGGGCTGATACCGAACGTGACTTGACCGCGTGGTTAGGTAATAGTATGCAACAAGAAGTAATGAAGTATATCTATGCAATGGAAGAAGACATTTTGTTAACTGGCGATTTGGAATTAATTAGTGACTGGCGTAAATTGCAAACTTCTGACCACGTTTATTATATGTGTACTAAATGGTTTAGTGATGGCGATGTTCATGCCTACTTTAGTCCATATGAATCACCTTATGACGCCTTTTTGTACGTCATGAATGTTATTCGCGACCTTAGGTGGCGATTGCATCACTACCATCATACCGGAGGGCTGAATGGCTAGGCCAATAGTCCTAAGTAATGGTGAATTGCACGTCGGGTTAAATGGTTACGGCACAGTACACGACTTTTACTATCCTTATGTCGGATTTGAAAATCACTCAGCTGGTGGTAACCTGCGACATCGTGTTGGGGTTTGGGCTGATAATTATGTTAGCTGGATAGATAATCCCAATAATAATCAAAATGACTGGGAATTTACGTTTCGCTATCCACATAGCGCACTTGTTGGTCATATTATTGCCAAAAATGAAAAGCAAGGCATTTTATTAGAGTTTGACGATTTTGTTGATTCAGATATTAATGCTTTTTTTCGCAATATCCATATTGTAAATTTGCGCAATGAATCACGTGAGATTCGATTGTTTATGCACCAAGCTTTTGTAATTGGTGATTCACGCAGCAATACAGATACAGCACAATATATTCCAAACAGTGATGCAATCTTACATTACCGCGGCCGTCGGGCATTTGTTGTTGCTGGTGAGTATAAAGGCAAGCCATTCGACCAGTATACAGTTGGGCTATTTGGTATCGAGGGGCGTGAAGGTACTTTCCGTGACGCCGAGGACGGTGAATTAGGTATGAATAACGTCGAACACGGTCGCGTCGATTCGACAATTAGATTTAAAATGAACATTGGTGCTAATAGTTCTGAACGGGTTCATTATTGGATTGCGGCTGGCACAACAACGCGT
>CAISVS010000021.1 GCA_903889015.1 uncultured bacterium
CCATTTTATTTGTTGATGAAATTCACCGTTTCAACAAAGCCCAACAAGACGCCTTTTTGCCACATGTCGAATCTGGTTTAATTACATTGATTGGTGCTACAACCGAAAACCCAAGTTTTGAAATCATTAATCCATTATTATCACGCAGTCGTGTCCTAATTTTACAACCACTTGATAAATCCGAAATTATTAAAATCCTAAAACACGCATTAAAAATCGAAAAAAAGACAAAAAACGTTACGCCGTCCGCCCTAGATTATCTGGCTGAACTATCTGGCGGCGATGCGCGTGTGGCGCTTGGAAATCTAGAATTATCACTTAGTCTTGCCACCAAAGTTACACCCGAAATTGTCAAAGTTGCGGCTCAAAAACGCCTACCTGGATATGACAAAAACGGCGACATGCATTACAACATTATCAGTGCTTTTATTAAAAGTATGCGCGGTAGTAACGTCGATGCCACCTTATATTATTTAGCCCGCATGATTGACGCTGGTGAAGACCCCAAATTTATCGCCAGACGGATGGTTATTTTTGCCAGTGAAGACATCGGCCTTGCCGGTAATGGAGCCTTAGGATTGGCCTTAAATGCTTTTCAAGCCGTCGAACGCATTGGCATGCCTGAATCAAAAATCATTTTAGCGCACGTCGCCACTGCTTTGGCAAAATCTGAAAAATCACGCCAAACCACCGAAGCCATTAATCGTGCCATGGATTTGGCCCAACAATACCCAATTGCGCCCGTCCCATTACAATTACGCAATGCGCCGACTAAATTAATGAAAGACATTGGTTATGGTGCCGACTATAAAATGACGGCAGGATTTAAACACGACAAAGGTTTTTTACCAGACGAGATTATTGGAAAAAAGATTTGCTAAGTACTAAATAACTTATAAGTTATTTACCTTTTAGTCTTTTGATTTCTTGCATAACACCACTTTCACCAGATGAATGAAGTTTTTGTTGCTGCTGTTTCATAATATTAATTCTATCGTCATTATACAAAAGTCTCTCAACTTCATCCGTCGCATCCGAGGTTGAATCAGAAAAATAAAACATCGAACAAGCACCATATCTTTTAAACGGCAAAACTTCCCAAGCATGAGCGTGCCCTGGTGTCACTTCGTCAGATAAATCCATGACATTTGTAATCACCGGCACGCAAGCAGCAATTGCTTGCTCAAGAGTACCGAATCCTTGATGCTGAAATACTAAGTCTGAACTGGATAAAATGTCATAAAAATCATGTGCGTTTACGGTACCCAGATTAATAAACCATTCGTCCGTTACATTTAAAATATCTTTAATTATTTCACCAACATTAATACTGATTATTTTAATTTTATAGCCTTTTTCTCGAAGTGCAATGACCGATTCAATCGCTTTTTTAAAAATAATATTTTGCGTTCGACTTGAGCTATTCGGACTGGTGTATAAAAACATCAATTTTTCATCTGATGATACACCGTACTTTTCTCTTATCTGTATAATTTTTGATTTTGGAATTTTTTCATAGGATGGAATAAGACCAACTATTTTTATCTTTTTCATCACTTCATCTGAAATTTCATAGTATCCATCATATTTTTTTAGCCCAAGGTTAAAAACCTCTTCGGGTATGTTAATACAATATTCATCCACCCAAGGTAGGTACGGAAAAGCAATATTTGAATTAAATAACCAATTTGAATCAATTGATAAAGTAAGTGGCTTAGGATTAGGCGGATTAAGAGCATATTGTCCATCACTATTTAATATTTTTGAATTACAAAGTATCAAAACATCAGGATTATATTGGACTATTGTTTTGTTAAGACTTTCATAAGAAGCCTCTAACACTAAGGGTATGAGATTTTCCAAATTTAAATCTATTAGCGGCATATAGTCTTTACTTAAGACGGCCAGATATACTATTGCCTGTTGCTTTATTGCATATCTAGCAAAAGCAACCGCATGGCTGATCTCTCCTGTACCCATTCCGACAATAAATATTTTTTGTTGCCGTTCTTCTGTATTAGTTTCATTCATTGTTGAGATTTTCCTATTAATAATATTCAGCAAAGCCGATACCGTCCAAGCTTGACCTTTTTCGGGTATACTTGCACCGCCAGCTAAATAGTCATGGTTAGGTCCACTTGCTTCATAATCATATACCACATCACCAGACTCATCAACGTAATAAAATTCATAAAATTCATTCGATTTTTGAGCAGCCACCAACAAACGATCTTCAATTTCAATCGCCTGATCAACAAAACCATGTCGACGAAGCCCTTTTGCGATATCAAAAGTTTCTTTTGGCCAACTAACTAAACTGCCATGATAATCAGCAGTACTTATCAAATTCTTATGTATTAATGATCTGGTTCTAACGCCAACATCGGTAATAAAATTATCACCCATGATCATCTTTACGATTGGTTCAACATATTTTTTACGTTCAGAATCTGATAAATCAAGTAAGATATTTGAATCTAATACTGCAGCGCCGCTGGACGTACAAGTATTTATTTGACGCATCTTGTCATTCTCATCACGATCCAACCCAATGGCAAAGTATGGAGCATCTGTATCATGAACCCACATATTGTCTAATGTACTTTTTTGAAGTTTTTGCGCTGTTAATAAATACTCTTTACTCTCTGAGTTAGACAATATTTTTAAATTAACCATAGCCATTAACGCATCGTATGCATAACCCTGAACTTCTATCGAAGCAATCCCCCTATCGGCTACAGCAGCTGTTCCATCAAGATGTAAATATCCCGTATCTGAGTCTTTCCATGCTTGATATGACAATCCGTCAGGGTTTGCTCGTTTAAATTCAAGTAGACTCCATGGCGATGCTTCAACCTTGTCCTTTACCCATCTTCCTGCATCACATACATGACTAATAAATGGCCTAGAATTACCATTAGAATCAATAACTTCCACTGATAATATATCTGGTCCGAACTTTGAAACATATCGACCTACTAAGCGGACGAATAGTGGCGTCGAATCAATTGACCCGTAATATCTAAACGTATCTACAGTCCCACCCCAACGAGCAGACAAAGTTGCAATAGTTTTCTTTGATTTTTCCGGAACTTCAACACCGCCCATAACAGCCGACCGATACTCATGGTGTATCTTGCCAGGTTCTTCCTCGTTGTTGTCGTTTTTTTCAACGCCCTGCAATGTCGCCATTGCAATCAATATTTCTTTTACGAGTTTTGAATCAATGTCTATAATATCCTCAGCAAATTCAATTGAATCACGGCCAAAAATTGCATACCGATAATTTTCACCGGCACTTGCATACACTCCAAACCCATATGGATCCTTGATGACGCTCAATGTATGTTGTGCTAAGAGCTTCATCTGATATAGTTCGGCAGACATTTCAACCTTATTCATTTGTATATGATGATATTTTTCAATATATTATTAATGCTTCTTTTATTATATAGCTAGGCATATTAATTTCCTATTCTTTTGCTATTATTTACTGCGATGACATCAGTTCAGTTGATCGAGCCCCTAAATCCGATTGAATAAAATGGCTATTTCTGTTAATATTACCTTAGGTAGAAGAGATTCTTTTTAGTTGTTTATGACAAAAAAATCCAAAATAGTTACTTCAAAATACGTTACAAGTTCAAATACTGATGCTTCAAAGTGGCTCAACATATCAGTAATAATTGCAACTCTATTCATATTTCAAATCATTTATTTTGGTCTTAGTGTAACTGTTGCTATTATATGCACTCTGATAGCCATACTAATAATATTACATGTCGTTATTAAATTCTCCGCAATTTTCAAATTAGAATCAAAAATAGCTTTTAAGGCCGACACAAATTATTTGCCTTTTGTCTCTATTCATATCGCATGCAAAAGCGAGCCTGCCGAAATAGTCAACAAGACCGTAAAAGCAATGACCGAACTGGATTATCCGAACTACGAGGTTATTGTCATAAATTCAAATAGTATCGACAAAGAAAATTGGTATAAAATTCAAAAATACGTTGAATCCTGTGGTGACAATTACAAATTCGTCCATCTTGATACGGTCGATGGTTTTAAAGCTGGAGCTCTAAATTACTTAAATGACAATAATGTTAACGCCGAAGTCGAAGTAATAGCAATAGTTGATAGTGATTACATTGTAAAACCTGATTTCTTGAAAA
>CAISVS010000022.1 GCA_903889015.1 uncultured bacterium
CCAATTTCAAAATCAGAACGACGTGCAAGTGCGATTGTTCGCAAAGCACGTAAGGCTGACAAGCTGGAAAAAACACGTCTAGGACTACGTTAAAGTGGCTTTAAAAGACCAAATCAATAACGATTTAAAAGCCGCCTTATTAGGCGGCAATCGTTTTGCTGGCGAAGTTTTGCGCAGCCTAAAGGCCGTGATTTTAAACGAAGAAGTTGCTAGCGGCAAACGTGATGAAGGTTTGGACGATGCAACGATTGAACAATTGATTGCTCGTGAAGTTAAAAAGCGCAACGAAAGCGCTGCAATCTATGAAGCTGCCGGCCGTCCTGAATTGACCGAAAACGAACTGGCTGAAGCAAAAATTATGGCAACATATTTGCCAGCTCAATTATCTGAATCTGATATTAATGCTGTTATTACGCGCGTCATTAGTGAACTTGGCGTCAATAGTCCAAGTGGTTTTGGTCAAGTGATTGGTGCCGTCAAAAAAGAACTAGGCAACACAGCTGATGGTGCGTTGATTGCAAAACTAGTCAAAATTGCGCTAAATTAAATAGGGGGAAGTTAATAATGATTTTATTTTTTGGCCCAGCTGGTGCTGGTAAAAGTGTCCAAGGTCAATTTTTGGCAGCTCGCCAAGGATGGCGTTGGCTGTCGGCCGGTCAATTATTACGTGATACGCGGGATGCTGAAGTCCTAGTAGCACAACAAGAAGGCAAATTAGTTGTTCCTGAAAAGATAAATGAAATTATGGGTCAAGCATTGGGCCGAGCAAAAGATATATCGAAAGTTATTCTTGATGGTTACCCTCGGACACTTGAACAGGCAAAATGGTTAGTTGAAAGTCGTACTAAACATGGTCGTTCAATCGGCTTAGTGATTGTGCTAGAAGTACCTCGGGCAGAACTTATGAATCGCCTTAAATTGCGTGGCCGAGTTGACGATACCCCAGAAGTTATTGATGAACGCTTGCGAATTTATCGCCAAGAAATGTATCCAATATTAAGTTATTTTACTGAACAAGGTATTAATATTGCGCACATTGATGGTGCTGGTACTCCTGGCCAAGTACACGATAAAGTTATTGAAGAGCTTACTGCTCGTAAACTGGCGTAATAATTATGATTCAGCCAACTAAAACACCCGCTGAAATCGAAGCCATGCGCCAAGGTGGCAAAATATTGGCAACTATTTTAAGTGATTTAAAAAAACACGTTGTTGTTGGTATGAGTGAACTCGAGGCTAATAATTGGGTTGAAAAACAAATTGAATTGCATGGTGCAACGGCAACATACTTAACTCCCGAAGTCCGATTTCCATACGTAATTTGTGTATCGACTAATGATCAAATTGTTCATAGTATTCCGACTGATTATCGATTTGAAAAAGGCGACATTGTTAGTTTTGATTTAGTTATTACCTATAAAGGCATGAAAACTGATAGTGCGTTTACGATGGTGGTTGGCGAAGAACCAAAGGGAATAAAAAAACATCTACTAAGTTATACTGAGCGCAGTTTATATGCAGGTATTGATGCAATTCATGGTCCAGTTAGGACTGGTGATATCGGTGCGGCAGTTGAAAAAGTTTTGAACGAAGGTAAGTTGGGTATAATTCGAGAATTAGTCGGCCACGGCATTGGCCAAAAAATGCAACAAGCCCCCGAAGTGCCAAACTATGGTCGCAAAGGTACCGGTGATTTGCTGCAACCTGGCGATACAATCGCAATTGAACCAATGGCCACGTTGGGTGGTGAAGCGATTAAAACCGAAGATGATGACTGGACTATTAGTACTCGTGACGGCAGTTTAGCTGCGCATTTTGAACATACGGTTTTGATTACCGAAAACGGTGCTGAAATATTAACAAGACTTTAATAAGAACTAGTCAAAACATCGCATAAGCGATATACTTTTAATATGCAAGAAGCTTCCTCTAAATATGCAGTCGGAATAGATATCGGTACGACGACTGTTCGTTGTGTAGTCGGACATATTGATGGTACAACCGGCGTACCGACTATTGTTGGTGTTGGTTCGGCGCCAAACAGTGGTATGCGCAAAGGTACGGTTGTCAATTTAACTGGTCCAGCTCAGGCAATTGATGATGCTTTGGGCGAAGCTGAACGAATGAGTGGTTATCAAGTTGACGCCGCTACAATCAGCATCAATGGCGCTCATATTTTAAGTACTCATGCCGATGGTATGATTGCGGTTGGCAGTGCTAACCACGAAATTACCGAAGAAGATATTGCGCGAATTGAAGAAGTTGCGACTTTGGGTAAAATTCCTGCTAATCGTGAAATTTTAGAAGTTATTCCTCATGCCTATAAATTAGATGGTCAAGATAATATCAAAAACCCAATTGGTATGACTGGCACCAGATTAGAAATTGATGCTCATGTTGTGTCGGTTTTAGCCCCACATCTGACCAATCTGCAAAAAGCTTCTGAAACCGCCAAAGTTTTGCCACATTCAATTATCATTGCAGGTGTTGCGGCTGCTCGGTCAGTTTTAAGTGAACAACAGATTGAAAATGGCGTTGTTTTGATTGATATCGGTGGCGCAACTACGAACGTTGCTATTTACGAAGAGGGTGATCTGCAATTTACAGCTGTTATTCCGATTGGTGGCGTTAATATTACTAACGATTTAGCAATTGGGTTAAAGACTGATCCTGAAATTGCCGAAAAATTAAAACTTGAACATGCCTCGGCTGTAACTCGTAAAGAGCCATCTGGCATCAGTATCAAACACAGTGGCGAGATTCACAGTTTTAATACCTCAGATATTGATGAAATAGTCGAAGCGCGGTTAGAAGAGATTTTTGAGGCTGTTAATCATGAATTAAAAAGGGCTGGTCGGGCAGGTAAATTGCCAAGCGGTGCCGTACTAACCGGCGGAACGGCACAATTAAAGGGAATTGCTGAATACGCCAAAGAAGCATTAGGCTTAGCGGCCCGTGTTGGTATCGCAAGTGGTTATGGTGGTGTCGCTGACGGTATCGACAAACCTCAATTTGCAACTGTTATTGGACTAATGTTAATTGATGCCGAGGGTGGTGGGGCAACTAAACATAATGATAAATCCAGAGGTAAGGGTGCTATTTCAAAAGGTTTTGGTACGTTATCAAAATTGTTTGGCCGTTCAAGGGCGTAGCGTTTTTTGGTCCAAGTGTTATACTAGATGATGAATAAGAATGTTGGAGATATAGTCACATGCCTGAAGTAAAACCAAGCGATATACAAACCTTTGCCAGCATAAAAGTTGTTGGTGTCGGCGGAGCGGGTGGCTCAGCTGTTAATCGAATGAAAGATGCCGGATTGACCGGTGTCCAATTTATTGCCATGAACACTGATGCTCAGGCCTTACATAACAGTAAAGCTGACGTCAAAATTCACCTAGGCAGTACCACAACTGGTGGTCTGGGTGCCGGTGCTGATCCATCTGTAGGCGAAGCAGCTGCTAATGAATCTCGTGATCAAATCCGTGAAGCTTTAACTGGTGCTGATATGGTCTTTGTGACGATTGGTGCTGGCGGTGGTACTGGTAGTGGCGCAGGTCACGTAGTTGCCGAAGTAGCTCGCGAATTGGGCATTTTGGTTGTTGGCGTAGCCACAAAACCATTTAGTTTTGAAGGTGAAAAACGCCGTAAAAATGCTGAATGGGCAATTAATCAATTAGGTCGCCAAGTCGACACATTGATTACGATTCCAAATGACCGATTATTGCAAACAATTGATCGTCGAACGCCACTTTTGGAAACTTTCAAGATTGCTGATGACGTTTTGCGCCAAGGCGTTCAAGGAATTTCAGAATTAATTACCGAACACGGTTTAATCAACCTAGATTTTGCTGACGTTCGAGCAATTATGAGCAACGCTGGATCGGCCTTGATGGGTATCGGACGTGCTAGTGGTGAAAACCGCGCCGCTCAAGCTGCCCAACAAGCAATTGAATCACCACTAATTGAAGTTTCAATTGATGGCGCCAAGGGTGTGCTGTTTAATGTTACTGGTGGTTACGATATGAGTATGAGTGAAATTCAAGAAGCCGCTGAAATTATTACCAGCGCTGTTTCACCAGATGCTAATATTATCTTTGGTGCAACCTTGAAAGCTGATTTGGAGGACGAATTAATTATCACCGTTATTGCAACTGGTTTTGATTCAGCTTATTTCCATCAAGACCAAACAAAAACCGAAGATAAAGTCGCTCAGCAGGCAACTGATCAAGTAATCGAAGAAAAAGTCGGCGATATTGATTTGAATTTAGATCACACCGAATCTTCAGCTATATTTGCCGAAGAAAATACGCATGATATTTGGAATCAACCAGTTGAAGACGAAGAAAAGTCTGACATTCCAGCCTTCTTGCGCCGCCGCAAAAAGAACAAAAACCCTGACAACAAGGATAAATAGTCAAAAATGACCAAGTATAACATTGGTGACAGCCGAGTAATTGAGTCGCGTGAAGTTAGTGATGGTATTACAATTCGTCGTCGTCGTGAATCGCCTGATGGCAAACGCTTTACGACCTACGAAAGAGTTGAAAAGCCCAACCTTGCAGTTATTAAAAAAAGTGGAGTTCGCGAATTATTTGAACGTGATAAATTAGCCAGTGCTATTAAACGTTCAGTTGGCAAATTTTTTGCGTCAGAAGTTGAAGTCGAAGAGATGATATCTGAGATCGAAGATGCCTTGTATTTGATTGGTGAAAACGAAATCACATCCAAGCAAATTGGTGATAAAGTTTTGGATGAACTGGCAAAACGTAATGACGTCGCCTATGTTCGCTATGCTAGTGTCTATTATAAATTTAAAACTTTAGATGATTTTGTTAAAATTCTTGAACAGCGTCGAACTCAAAAGAAGGAATCATAAACAATGCGGGTGGTGGTAGTTTACAAAGATCAAACAGATTATACGCGTACAGTACTGGATTATTTGCGTGATTTTCAGCATCAAACTGGTCATGAACTTGAGACGATGGACCCAGATACGGCCGGCGGTACGCAATTTTGCGATACTTATGATATTGTCGATTACCCAACGATTATTGCCGTCAGTGACGATAGTGTAATGCAAAATTCTTGGCGTGGTTTGCCATTGCCGACAATTAGCGAATTGAGTTATTATGTTCAATAAATTTATTAATTTTTTCACACATCGTGACAAAAAAATCCGCAGCAACCGTTGGATATTTATTGTCATCTTAGTTACATCTGTCTTGGGTTTATTGGCGGCTTTTGTGTTGTCGGTTGACGTATTTATGCTTCTTAAAAACCCAGATACTGTGCTAAGTTGTAATATTAATGCCGTCATAAGCTGTGGAACAGTGGCTAACTCGTCATATTCATCGTTATTTGGCTTTCCAAACAGTTTTTTGGGTATGATGGTTGAACCTGCTTTTGTTGTCGTGGCAATTGCTGGACTTTACGGTGTTAAATTTCCACGGCAGTTTATGCTTGGAGTTCAAATTGCAGCGTTATTCGCACTAATCTATGCGTTTTATTTGTTTGACATCAGTGTCAATATTATTCAGGCATTGTGTCCATGGTGTTTATCGGTAGACGTAGTGACTATTATTATGGTCACTGCAATTACTAGATATAATATCGTTGAAGATAATTTATACCTTTCAAAGAAAATTTCCGCTAAAGCCAAAAGTTTTGTCCGTCGTGATTTTGACAAATTTGCTGCCGCGCTGTTAATTGTGATTGGTATTGCAACGATTATTATCAAATTCGGTAGTAGCCTTTTTGCTTAAATAACTTTTACTTGCGTACAGTAGTAAAAATGACTATAATGTATGTTGAACGTCCTATGAAATAGGTGAGTGACTATCAACCACGAATGTTCAAACGGCATCGACCCGTCAGATCGAACAAACTAAGCGCTAAAAGGAATCTCTTTTTAGAAACTGGATGGTACCGTCCTATCGTATGATAGGGCTCCAGTCACTAAATAGGGATTTTTTGTTTTTCAAAGAAAGGAAACAAAATGAAATTTAAATCAGGCACCCGCAGACGAGCATTGGAATACGAGAAAGATTTAGTTGTCCAGTGGAAGCAAAATAAAACTTTTGAAAAGTCAGTTAACCAACGACCGATTGAAAATTCGTATGTTTTTTATGATGGTCCGCCGTTCATTACTGGTGTGCCACATTATGGAACTTTGCTGAGTAGTATCGTCAAAGATGCTGTGCCAAGGTATCAAACCATGAAAGGCAAACGTGTCGAGCGTCGTTGGGGCTGGGATTGTCACGGACTGCCTGCTGAAAACTTTGTCGAGAAAAAACTTGGCATAACTAGCCGACATGACATTGGCGAAAAAATTAGTTTAGCTGATTATATTACGACTGCGCGTGACAATATGGTCCAAAACAGCGCAACTTGGGAAGATACTATCGATCGAATTGGACGCTGGGTTGACTTTAAGGGTGCCTACAAAACCATGGACAAAGATTTTATGGAATCTGTTTGGTGGGCTTTTAAAACTTTGTACGAAAAAGGCAAAATTTACGAAGGTGAACGTGTGTTGATGTATGACACTAAATGGGCGACGCCACTATCTAAGGCCGAAGTGACGATGGATGCAGGTGCTTATATTGTTGTGACTGACCCGAGTGTTTATGTGAAGTTTAAAATGGCTATTGGAATATGGAATATGGAAGATGGCGAATCTCATAATCAACAGCCAATTTACTTATTGGCTTGGACGACGACGCCTTGGACTTTGCCTGGTAATACGGCGCTAGCCATTAATCCAAAGTTGACTTATGCCGAAGTTGAACTAGACGGTGAACGATTTATTGTCGCTAAAGATCTGTTAGATAATGTATTCACGAACGAAAAACATGTCGTCTTGGACTACAAAATTATTCGAACATTAAAGGGTTCAAAACTAATTGGTTTAACTTATGAACCTCTATTTGGTGATCGTGGTGAAAATGCACACAAAATTTGGGCAGCCGATTACGTAACAACCGAATCAGGCACCGGTATTGTTCACATTGCGCCAGCCTATGGTGAAGAAGACTTTGCCTTGGCTAAAGAAAATAATATTCCGGTCGTTCACGTCTTGGACGAATATGGTAAATATATCGAAACCGAATGGTTAGGCAGTGATGTTTGGGAAATTAACAAAACTATTGCCAAAACTTTACACGAACGTGGTATGGTTTGGAAAATTGAATACATTCGTCACGAGTATCCACACAACCCACGCACCGGTAATCGTTTGATGTACAGGGCGCATCCAAGTTGGTTTATGGATATCGATGGTCAACGGACTGAAATGTTAGAAGAAAATAGCGAACATATTAATTGGTTTCCTGACCATATTAAACATGGCCGATTTGAAAAAACTATCGAAACAGCACCAGATTGGAATTTGTCGCGCGATCGTTTTTGGGCGACAGCTATGCCAGTTTGGAAGGGAATTGATAAAAACGGCAACGAACTTGTCAAAGTAATTGGCAGCTATGCTGAACTAAAAGAATTAAGTGGTGTTGAATTACAGGATTATCACCGTCCATGGGTTGATGATATTAAATTTACAATCGATGGGGTTGAATATACTCGTATCGATAAAGTTTTGGATGGTTGGTTTGAAAGTGGCAGTATGCCGTTTGCGCAATTCCATTATCCATTCGAAAATGTTGCTAAATTTGAAGCCAACTTTCCTGGTGATTTTATTGTCGAATATGTTGGTCAGGTCCGCGCTTGGTTTTACTACGTTCATGCCGTAAATGTTGGCTTGTTTGGTCATAACGCTTTCAAAAACGTTATTGTGACCGGAACAATTGCTGGTAATGATGGTCGCAAGATGAGTAAAAGCTATGGTAATTATACTGACACTAATGAATTAATGGATAAGTTTAGTGCTGATAGCTTGCGATTCTTATTATTGTCCAGCCCGTTACTTAGCGGTGAAGATTTTGCGTTGCAAGACAAAGAAGTTGGTGACGTGGCCCGAAAATTATCAATGATTTGGAACATGTATGACTTTTTCACGATGTACGCTGAAGTCGATAAATGGGAGTTTAAAGGTGACTTGTCCGATCCAGTTGAATCGCTAACTAATCCACTGGATATTTGGGTTGTCAGTCGTTTACACCAATTAACAGCTGAAGTCGAAAGCAAAATGGATGGTTATGATGTGGCCGGTGCGCTTAAACCTGTATTGCCATTTATCGAAGATGCCAGCAACTGGTATGTTCGCCGCAGTCGCCGCCGTTTTTGGAAGGCAGGCGATGATACTGATAAAAATAACGCTTACCGAACATTACATTATGTATTAGTTCAATTATCGATGATATTAGCGCCATTTACGCCATTTTTGGCTGAAGAATTGTATCAAAAACTGACCGGTGGTGAAAGTGTTCATTTGCTAGACTGGCCAACAGTTGGACATATTAATGAATTGGTTGTTACTGAAATGGAAACAGTTCGTGACTACGTCAATCAAGGCCTTAGTATCCGCGCCCGTGAACATCAAAAAGTTCGTCAGCCACTAGCTAGCGTCACAGTGTCAACACTGGGTGAATTTGTCGATTTCGCCGATATCCTAGGCGAAGAATTGAACGTTAAATCAGTTAAATTGGGTGACGAATTCGCACTTGATTTGGTAATTACGCCAGAACTGCGAAGTGAAGGTATCGCCCGTGAGGTTATCCGACATATTCAATCAGCTCGCAAAGATGCTGGTCTGAATATTGATGACCGCATTGAATTGGTTTTGGCAACAGATGATGCCGAACTCAAACAGGCGATTATTGATAATCAACAGGTAATTATCGACGAAACCCTGACGACACAGTTGTCGAAATCTGGTCAAAAATCGTTCGTAGCTAACGTCAAAATTGATGGTGCCGATTTGACCGTATCACTTCAAAAAGCCTAGTAATATCACAATTTGACATTATTTGATGTTTATGCTTAAATTAAGGTATAGGTAAACAAAAATAAAAATGTCATTATTAAACTATCTTCAATTCCAAAAAATCGATCAGTCAGCTGATGATATATCTGACGACCATCGTCCCCAAGATGATATTTCGTTGGACGAGCCAGTTGATGAGGCTTCATTAGAGCAATTTTGGGAGCAGGTAGTACAGGATATTCACGAAGATCCCGAGTGGTTTTCGTTTGACAACGACTAAAACAGTTAGTTAAATCGTAAAACGCTTTACAAAATTACATAAATATAGTAATATATTATTTAGTGAAATAAGGTGAAGTGGGCGACAGAATCTTTCTGAGGTTTCACAAAAAATAGAGACGAGGGCGTCTCTTTTTTGTATGTCAGAATAATCGCCAACTCGTAATTAAAAGGAGAGCCAAAGCTGTGCAAGAAATCAATCTATATCATCTATTAAAATTCTATGTCAGTAAATGGAAGCTTGTTTTAGCATTAACAATCGCAGGTCTGGCTGTTGGTTTTTGTTATAACGTGTTTATTCAAGTTCCAATGTATAAAAGTAGTGCCACTCTAATTTTAATCAATCCCGTTGATAAAACTGCCACTACAGACATTACGCTGATTAATAACTATATCGAGTTATTCAAATCTCGTCGTGTATTAGAGCCAGTTATTGCCGATCGTAAATTTAATATGACATACGATGACTTATTAAGCTCAACAAACGTTACGAACACCAAAAGCACGGCTGTTATCGATGTTGCGATTACTTCTGATAGCCCGTTCACCAGCCAATCATTAGTCAAGGGCGCAGTTGCTTCATTCAAAGGTCAATCAAAATTATTGTACACTGACGACAATATTCAGGTGGTTGATAATGCTAGTTTTGATGCTAAACCATACAACGTTAACACGGTAATACAGCTAATTATACCTGCTGTCGCTGGGTTTATTATATCGATTATTGGTCTATTCTTTGCATTTGATATTAAGCAAAACGAAGAAAACATTGATTTGATATTAGCTGATGACAGCACCGAGGCTGAAAAAATAAAACATGCAGACAAAGTTGAATTACGCAAAAAACAAATCGAAAATATCGCAAAACGCAAAAAGGAGGCTGAAAAACTTCGTTTAGACCGAATCCAGACAAAGAAGTTAGCTCGTGATGCAAAACAGGCCAAACGAATAGCAGCCAAAAAGGCGACTGCACGAAGAAAAAAGATTGCTAAAAAAGCCCGAATAGCGC
>CAISVS010000023.1 GCA_903889015.1 uncultured bacterium
GCTGTCGCCATTTTTGGGTGCATTGCCAGCCCAACTCCAGTCAACTACTTTGACTCCTAATTCAGGGTGCCAAGCGATGTTTGATTGTCTGGCATTGTTATGTGACAGATAAAAGTCGCCATTATATGCTGTATCCAAAGCAACCGATTGAAGTGACTCAAGGTTGCTGATGAAGTCGTCTGTATTAATATTAAACTCGGTTGCTAGTTTTTTACTGTATGATTTTATTTTATTTTTTATTAATTTCATTTTTTGGTCATCTATATCTTGCCAACCTTCGCTGACTAATATTTGATACGTTGGTCGAATATCGACTTTTAGTGTAATATCGGGCGTTTTAATTTTACCAAGGCGGGCTAATGCCAATAAGACATCAGATGTATATTGGTCCGCGTCATTCTTATTTTTCGGTATGCGCCAGTGCCAACCGCTTTTAATCAACAAAGCGTCCATTGCTAAAATCTGATCATTAATCAACTCAAATCGTTTAGGTATATTATTATATTTTTTTGTTTTCAGATATTTAAAGTATAAAAATTCTTTTGTTAAATAATCGAGTGAATGTTGTCGATGCAAGTCATTTGTAAATTGATTTGGATCGTATGATTTTACGAAAAGCTTATCATGCGGGGCCTCGATAATAAGGTGATTGTACGCCATATGCCCACCAACAGCCCCCGAAACTGTCAGTAGATCTGATGGTAATTCAAGGATATCTTTTAATGAGGTATTTTTTGTCATATTTAAGCTAATTTATTGTAATCTATTATAAACTTATATCTGAAATGATAATAGTTAGACATTCAAATAAGACAAAGCGAATATTATGACCAAGAAAAACACAATTATATTTGGGGGCTCATTTAATCCACCAACCATCGCTCACGAGCGTATTTTGCAGTCCTGTGTTGACTATTCTCAAAACATTAATGCCGATATTTGGATTATGCCTAGCGGCAATCGCACCGATAAGCAAATTTCAACACCGCGGGATGTCCGCATTAAATATTTGGATGCGATGATAAAAAGCGTAAATAGTTCGAATGTTACGATTGTTACGACCGAACTAGATAGGGAAATATACGTTGAAACTTACGATACTTTACAGAGGTTGTTAATTGATTATCCAGACAGAACATTCTTGTGGGTTTATGGTGCTGATTCAATCGAAACTATGGCGGTTTGGAAAAACGGTCAATGGCTGCTCGATAACTTGGAAATTTTAGTAGTAAGACGCAACGGCAGCGTTATTCATCCGCTGGCTAAAAAGGTGACAGTGCTAAATGTTGATATTCCTGATGGGATCAGCTCGACGGTTGTAAGGAAGTGTTTGAATGACGGCACATCGTTTGATCATTTGGTTAGCACGCACGTTAAAAAACATTTAAATAATATCAAATAAAAAATACCTCACCGTTTAAGGTGAGGTATTAGTTGAAGTGTGGTAATAAATTACCAGCTACGTTGGCGGAATGAACCACCACCGTTGCCACCACGGTCGCCAGAATCACGACGAGGTCGGTCTTCTTTTGGTCGTGCTAGGCCAACGCTGATTGCGCGTCC
>CAISVS010000024.1 GCA_903889015.1 uncultured bacterium
CGCTTATGTTATACTTTTAGTATTAATAGGGGATTATATATCATGGATCAAGAAAAAAAAGAAGAGACAAACGAAGAAATTAATCAATTCGATCAGCAGGCAAATGATGTAGCTGAGACAACTGAAGTTACAGAAATACCAAAAACATCAGATACATCAGAGACGTTTGAACCAGACGCTACTTTAGAACCAACAGAATCTGCTGATACAGCCGAAGTTGTTGCAGAACAATCTAATGAATATAATGAGGTCGTACGACCAACCGAGATTCAAGAATTAGCCGAAAAGGCCGATAAAGAACCAATTGATCTGCCTTTGATTGAAGACGTAAAGCCGTATGAAGCTCCAAAATCAGATGATTCAGTAAAAGCAGTCGAGACATCTCAGACGACCGACGAATCAAAAACAGATCAATTGTCTGCCGCTTCACAATCTAAAGCTGAGGATGCAGCACCGTCAACTACGGTTGAGGATGTTAAACCAGTAAAGAAGCACGTGCCTGTTCAACTGGTTGTTATAATAGTCATTGTATGGTCACTTATGACTGCTGGTGGCGCATACTTATTGCGCGACAAAACTGCGTTAGATACGGAATCTCAAAAGGACGCACAGATTTTAGATTTGCAAAATCAACTAAAAGCAAAATCAAATACTAGTTCTAGTACTACAACTACAACAACCGAGAATGTTGCGCCAAGCGCGACTGCAACTGCTGACATAAAAACAGCGATAACATCTGGTAACACAGCGGCTTTGCAAGGGTACATGACATCAAGTGTCAGCGTTGCGACTGCAACTTCAGGCTCAACCTCAGCTTCAGTAAACTCTAGTACAGCCGCAGCCGCAGTTACGAGTATTACTAACTTTATAAACGGTGCAACTTCTCCATGGGATTTTGCGTTGACTTCGTCTGCGCTTAGTACATATGAATCAAGCACTGATTATGGAAAATATTTCCCAAGTATTGCTATAGTTGGCAAATCAGCTAACAGCAAGGTAATTTCATTCTCGTTTGATAGTGCTGGCAAGATTAACACAGTATTCTTGGCAAATAGCGGAACTACATTTTAGCAATTCGTTAGGTTACTAATGTTTTCGATAAAAATCAAACCGCTCTTTCTTATTGAAAGGGCGGTTTGTCGATATAATTGTAATATAATTATGTAGACATGACATAATAATGGTAGTATTATTAGTATGATAAGTATGAATTCCGTAAAATCGGGAAATTACGAATAACTCAGAAGGGTGATCAAAAATAGTGAAGAATCTAATTAAATATTTTAAACCATATATCATCTGGCTTTTTGGCTTGATTATTTTAATTTGGGGACAGGCCTATACTAACCTGACACTTCCAGATTATATGTCTAAAATTGTTAGCGAAGGTATTATGAAAAAAGATTTGGCAGTTGTTTGGAGCAATGGAATCCAAATGTTGCTGCTGACTTTATTCGGCGGTCTTTGTGCTGTGGCGATTGGTTTTATAGCGGCTAAAATCTCAACTGGATATGTCAAAAAGTTGCGCGAAGCTGTATTTATAAATATTGAACGTTTTTCTCTAAATGAATTCAACAGTTATTCAGCATCGTCGTTAATTACTCGTTCAACTAATGATATGCAACAAATTCAAACAGTCTTGGCGATGATGCTAAGGATTGCTTTTTTGGCGCCATTTATGGGAGTCGGGTCAATCATAAAAGCTCACCAGCTGGCACCATCGATGTCTTGGATTGTCTATACTGCAATTGGTGCCTTGGTTGCATTAATTATAATGTTGTTTATTGTTGTGATTCCTAAATTTACGATTATCCAAAAACTGGTTGATAAATTAAGTTTGCAAGCGCGCGAAATGTTGACTGGCGTTCGCGTAATTCGGGCTTACAATAATGACGACCGTCAGCAAGAAAAATTTAATCAAACCAATCTTGAATCAACACGCCTAAATGTCTTTGTAAACCGCGTGATGATGTTGATGCAACCAGCGATGACTTTAATTATGGGTTTGGCATCGATGGCTGTGGTTTGGTTTGGCGCTTATATGATTAATGATGGAAATTTGCAAGTCGGTAGTTTATTAGCTTTAATGCAGTATGTCATGCAGACAATTATGTCATTTTTGATGATATCAATGATCTTTATTATGGTACCTCGGGCTGCTGTGTCCGGTCGTCGTATCAGTGAGGTACTTGGCACAAATCCTTCAATTAGTGACCCTATTAATCCAACTCATTTGCCAAGTAAAATTAATGGCGTGGTTGAGTTTCATGATGTCAATTTTGGATACAAAGGTTCAAAGCAACAGGTGTTATCGCATATTTCATTTACGGCTGAACCTGGTCAAACAACAGCTATTATTGGCGGTACCGGCAGTGGTAAATCAACTTTATTGAATCTAATACCACGTTTATATGATGTAACGGCTGGTTCGGTAACGATTGATGGAGTTGACATTCGAAATATCAATCAGGCTGAATTACGCGAGCATATTGGATATGTGCCTCAAAAATCATCACTGTTTTCAGGCACGGTTGGCACAAATATTGCCTATGGCAAACCTGACGCCGAAGACAGTGAACTTAATAAGGCAGCTGAAATTGCTCAGGCCAGTAGCTTTATTAAAGGCTTGCCGAAAAAATTAGATAATCCAATCGCTCAGGCGGGTAACAACGTATCAGGCGGTCAAAAACAGCGATTGTCGATTGCGCGGGCGCTAGCAAAACAGTCACAGATATATTTGTTCGATGATAGCTTTTCGGCATTAGACTTCAAGACTGATGCTGCTTTGCGAAAAGCCTTAAATCAAGAGTTATCAAAATCAACATTAATTATTGTGGCGCAACGCATCAGTACAATTATGCAGGCTGATAAAATTATTGTTTTAGATGATGGTAAAATTGTTGGCATTGGCACGCATCATGATTTAATCCGTACGTCAAAAGTTTATAAAGAAATTGCTGAATCTCAATTGTCGGCCGTAGAACTGGGGGAGGATTAATAATATGGATAAAAAGAAAATTACAGCACCAGTCGGTCTTAGAGGTCCAGGACCAATGGGCGGCGTAAGGATGGGCGGTACACCTCAAAAACCAAAGAATTTCAAGAAAACTATGAAAAAAATTATTGGATATTTGCGTCCATTCTGGGGTCGATTGGCACTAGTCGCCATTAGCGCAATTATCAGCACGATCTTTGCTATTGCTAGTCCAAAAGTTTTGGGTAATATGACGACCGAAATCGTCAATGGCATCATTAGGGGTGCGATGATTCATAAAGGTCCTGATATTAACTTTACAAATGTTGCA
>CAISVS010000025.1 GCA_903889015.1 uncultured bacterium
AGTATTGGCCTATTTGGTTTAATATTATGTATTGTTTTTTGGCGTTCTATTTGGGGCGTTGACCGACGACTGCTGCTATTTAGTCTAATTGTAGCGATATACATTGGCACTGTTTTTTATGCTAATTTTGCAATGTATTTAAGATACCGAACCGCCCTAGCGTTAAATGGCCGCTATTTGGTGATGGTTTTTCCACTTTTGTTTATTTTGGTCGGACTAGCCTATCGTCGTTTTTTGGCTGTAATTTTTAAATCTTGGGCAAAATACATAACAGCGATACTAGCGGTCATTACTATTCTGTTAGCACTTCAAGGCGGCGGCGCTTTAACACATTTAATGCGCGCGCAGGACAGCTGGTACTGGCAAAACCAAACCGTAATTAACTTCAACAAAAGTCTAAAAAACATTATTTCGCCATTTATTATCAGCAATCGGTAAGTCATCAATGTTATAATGACAGATGAAATTATGAAGGTGTTTGTTCAAGTCCCTTGTTTAAACGAGGAATCAACCATACTATCAGTCCTTAGGTCCATACCTAAGCAGATTAAGAATGTCGATAAAATCGAGATACTGATTATCGACGACGGATCAAGTGATAAAACCGTTGCAATAGCCAAAAAGTTTGGCGTTAAGCATTTTGTCACTCATATCCGCAATAAAGGCTTGGCAAAATCATTCCAAGACGGCGCCGATTACGCCCTAAAACATGGTGCTGATATTTTAGTGACAACTGATGGCGATAATCAATACCCGCAAAATCGAATTAGCGATTTGGTTCAACCGATTATCACTGGCGCTGCAGACATCGTAATTGGCGACCGCCAAACAGGTAGTATTGCCCACTTTTCACCATTTAAAAAGTTAATGCAACGGTTTGGTAGTTGGGTCGTCAACAAAGCCGCTGGGACCGATTTGCCCGACGCGGCCAGTGGTTTTCGCGCCTATTCGCGCAAATCATTAATTAAACTCAATATCGTTACGCAATTTAGTTATTGCGTCGA
The DNA here is from genome assembly GCA_903889015.1 of uncultured bacterium. Lineage (GTDB taxonomy): Bacteria > Patescibacteriota > Saccharimonadia > Saccharimonadales > Saccharimonadaceae > UBA1547. Next base: position 1,005 of record CAISVS010000025.1, read on the forward strand.
AACAATCATCCAAGCCGGTAATAAGCGCCTTCGGATTGCTAGTATTAAAATCGAGACCAACAAAAAAACTCGCGAATCACGACTATTTAAAAATATTTGGCACCATATGGCCCAATCTGCCAAAGCTGTCATGCGCAGCTTTATCATGTTCAAGCCATATGTCGTCTTTACTTCACTCGGCGTCGTTTTTTTGATTGCTGGGTTAATACCATTTATCAACTTCGCTATTTTATGGCTACACGGATCCAGCCGTGGCCACATTCAATCATTAATTTTTGGCTCATCTATGTTACTTGGTTCATTATTGTCATTTGCATTATTAATTATCTCAGACCTACTGCGAACCAATCGTATTTTAATCGAAGACCAATTAGAACGCATCAAAGAAATTCAGTACAAAGATAAATAAAAATATTTTTATGACAAATAAATATTTACAAGACTGTCGTAAAATAATTCAAACAATATCTCAATCGACCATCGCTGTATATTTTAAAAACAACAAAAAAACAATTTCAATCGTCGCAATATTAGCCTTTTTTTTATTTTTTGGATATTACCTAATTAATCATCCCGAAATACTTCAAAACATTCTGGGAATTGGCTATATCAATACTTTTTGGCTGTTAATACTCTATGGCGGTGTGTTGGTGACTAATTTTGGTATCATGTATGCCACTATTTTGCTGTGTCGCAAAAAACTATCAATCAAAAACAGCCTGCTTTTAACAATTTATTCAAGTTTGGTAAATTTCTTTGGTCCATTGCAAAGTGGCCCAGCTGTTCGAGCGGTTTATTTAAAGACTAAAATTAAATTACGTATCCGCGACTATACCTATGTAATGTTATTTTACTATTTTGCATTTGCTGCACTTAATACCTCGTTGTTATTTATCAACACGTTACCATG
>CAISVS010000026.1 GCA_903889015.1 uncultured bacterium
ATACGGTTACCTATATAACTGGTGTGCCGCTACAGGCGGTGATCTAGCTAGCTCTGGCTGTTCAAGTACCATAACCACCCCACTACCAGTTACTACAGCATCAATTTGTCCAGCTGGCTGGCGTTTGCCAACCAGTAATGGCGGTGAATTCACCGCACTCAACACAGCCATTAATGGCGGTTCAACCACCACCGACGCCGGCTTAATCGGCACTCCTTGGCTCGCGCAGCGAGGTGGCAGCTGGAGTAGTGGGTTTTACAATCAGGGTAGCAACGGCTACTACTGGTCGTCTACCCAGTACTCAGCCACTAGCGCCTACTTCCTGCTCTTCAACAGCACATTCGTTGGCCCGGCCAATAACAACAGTAAGTACAACGGCTTTGCGGTGCGGTGTGTAGCGGTTTAGCCTTTCCCTAGATTTGAATGAATAAGAATTTGAAAGCAGTCTAATCAGTCACTAACGTCACGATAAATCACTTTCATAAATTTTCGCGATCACGTTCCGCGGTCACTTTCAGCGACCCCATTAGTTTCATACTTTAAACTAGTTTAAAGTATGAAACGTAATCTTGCGAAAAGCCACTGGCTTTTCTCACCCCGCAAGTCAGTCAAATGAATATAATTCATTTGTGACATTGCCTTGCGAATCGCCACTAATCCCCCGAGGAACGTACTCGGGAGGTGTTATTTTAGTACAATTTCAATAAAGGTACCTATTACCTAGACCTTTGATGCAAATAACAAATATATTGTTGCGAAATAACAAAATAATTGTTACAATTGTCATATGACAACACTAAGTATTTCATTAGATGATAAACTAAAAAAAGTAATCGACCAATTCTCTAAAGAGGATGGCGTTTCTAGAAGTGTGGTAATACGACGTTTATTGAACCAAGCTTCGTGGGAAAGAACCTGGAAAGATATGTCAACACAGGTTCGCGAAAAGCTTGATAATCTAAATCTTAACAGTGTAGACGAAATAGAAGATTATTTGGAATGAAACCTATCCGAGTAGTATTAGACACGAATGTCTATATTTCGGCTGCTTTAAATCCTGATAGTTTGTTATACCGTTTAGTTGAAGACTCAACTTCCCAAAAGCTGGCTGAATATTATACGTCCCCAGAAATAATAGCTGAATTACAAGATAAACTTGAGAATAAGTTTCATTTTAGTCGACAAATTGTCGTGCGTTGGATTAATCAATTAGAACAATCAGTTAATGTGATTCGTCCACAACAAAAACTGACCGTTATAACAGACGATCCTGATGACAATAAGATTCTGGAATGCGCCATTGAATGTCAGGCGGATTTGATTATTAGCGCCGATAAGCATTTAACCTCGTTGAAGATATATGAAAATATTAAGATAATGCATCCAAGTTCATTAAAATATATCTTTCCTCAACTCAATAAGCCGCACAATAAATAGTAGAATTGAGTTAGTCTACGATAAATCGTTAATCACGACTTGATTAGCATGCAACCAGCCTTCGACGGTGCCGCTGTCTAAATATTGGCCAGCAGTTTCGACGACTTTTAATCGTCCACCGCCAGTTATGTATTCATTTATTGGATCGGTGATATAGTATTCGCCACTGGTTTTATCGGTTTGGGCGTACTTTTCGATGATTTTTAGGGCTGTGTAGTTTAGGACGTATTTGCTGACGTTAATCATGTCACTGGGTGCGTCGTCGACAGCTGGTTTTTCGACAATTCTGACAAATTCGCCATTTTGATTGGTTTCTAGTACGCCATATTTAGATACGTCACTATGAGGCACGATTGTGCCAAGCATTGACGAGTCATCATCGGCGGCCTGTATTAATCGCGCGACTTCTGACGTTTCGTCCTTGCTGTAAATGCAGTCATCGCCCATCAAAACGACAGCTGATTCGCCCTCGTTTAACAGTGGCACTACTAAACTAACTGGAATCGCTGTTCCATATTTGGCATAACTGGACTGAGTTATATAATGAAATTTAATCTTTGGTGGCGTGACTAGTGGTAACAGATTTTCTTTGCCATTACGACGCAAATAATCATTTAAATCAATATTTGATCGGTAATAGTCACGTAATTGCGTGCTTTGTTCGCCGATGACA
>CAISVS010000027.1 GCA_903889015.1 uncultured bacterium
CACGTATAGCCAGTTGGAACACCATGTGGGTTAGTCTGGTTCGCATGTATGACCTTTTATATATAATCAATCCAAATCTATTGAATCGTATATGAATCAACTATATCTTTTGCAGAATCGGCTTTGACAAATTCTACTTTAACGCTCCTCGTATCGATTGTGACTCGAAGGTGCCCAGAGCCGCCTATAATAGTGCCTGTTTTGTAGTTGTATGTGGCCGTCAACTTATCACCGGCGTGGCTGGGTTGTGGCAATGTTTGATATATTATTCCATCCAGCTGTTGTTTAGCATACAAATGGTCATGGCCTTTAAATACGGCTGTTACGTTGTTGTCGACTAATAATTGGTGGATAGGTTTACCCCAACCTGATCGATGCGCATTAAAGCTGTCACTACCGTCAAGGTTTTCGCCGCCCCATTCAAAATAATTTGCCATTTCGACGCCACCACGACCTTGATTGTCACCGCCAACTAGTTGATGAATAAATATAAATTTGTATTTAGCATCGCTATTTTTCAGTGTAGTGTTTAGCCAGTCGTATTGTTCTTTGCCAAGTGTCCAGTCCCAGCTGTCGTTGTCAGGTTTGGTGGTTGTATATGTAAAAGGGTCAAGTACAACAAAAAGTGAGTTATTTTGTATGAATGAATAGTAATTCTTATCGTGAGTTTGATTTGGGAAATATGTTTGTTTATAACTTTTAGTATTTAAGCTATCCCAACCAACTTCACCGTCGTGATTGCCCATTGCAAAGTATAGTGGTAATGAACCAAGCGAATCGTAATATTCTTTCATCATTTTGTATCTGTTATCAATATTTGTAGCGCTTTTGTCAGTTAGTTTATCAACCATAAATATGTCACCTAAATCGATTAAAAACGATGGTTTGTCACTGACAATATTTGCTAGAGTTTGCTTGTAGGTTGTAACGTCAGAGTTTTCGTCCATGTGTGGATCGGCCTGAATATCAAGAACAAGATTACCACCCGTCGTAGTCTTTGAAGTTGTTGGGTTACTTGTTGAAGTGTAGGTAGGCTGATATTTATTTACAAAATATATCGCTAAGCCAATAATGCTAAGTATTAGGGCTAATATTATTATGTCGTTGCGGTTAATTCGTATTTGCATTATTTTGTTACCGTATATGAATAGCCTACGCTACCGTTAATATTATTTCCAGTTTCGTCAGATGGCAAAAATGATTTAATATAGTCGACTTTAACTTGACTATCGGCAACTGTGACATTTAAAAAGCCAGAATTTGGCAAAGTAACACTGGATGTATAAGCATCTTTATTGAAAGCCGTGTATGTATTATCGGCTGGAGTTGGCACTTCTTGATATATTACATCATCAAGAGTTTGCTTTGCGAATAAATGGTCGTGGCCTTGAAAAAATATCGTTACGCCATTTTTAACCATCAACTGATGAATTGGTAAATCCCAGCCTGGTCGTTTTGTGCTAAATTCCCAAATTCCTTTTTCATTATAACCACCCCATTCATACAATTTTGCCTCTTCGATACCACCACGACCGGTGCCAAGCACGTGATGGCTAAAGACGAATTTATATTTGGCGCGGCTGTTTTCAAGTGTTTGTTTAAACCATTGATATTGGACATCACCTAAAGTATTATTCCATAAGTCGCGCTGGCCTTTGGCCGTACTGTCACTGCCAGCAGTGTTATCGACGGCTGTATCGGAGTGCCAATATGGGTCGATAGTGACAAATAACGCATCACCCCATTCAAATGAATAGTAATCTTTTATATAGCCAATATTATCAACCTGTTGGTTGTCGCCACCGAAAAAGCTGGTCGGTGATGGCAGCGGATAAAAGTTATTTCGGGCTTTAGCGGCTAAGACTGGAAAGCTAGTAGCCGTACCGTCAAGTAGATATTTTGCAGCCTGTTCGTGATTGCCATTAATTAAATAAATTGACGAATGCGCGCCTGCAATGTCCAGATATTTACGTTGATTCAAATAAATGTTATCGACAGCCGATTGCGTTTGTTGTTTACTGTCAATTAAACCTTCTATGCTAAAATCGTCACCCATTGCGAAATAACTGTCAGGCGCTAGTTTAGCAACATTTTGCATTGTGATCGTATATAAATTAGCGTTAAACATTTTGCCGGCGCGTTCGGGATGAGAGTCACCTTGGACTCCAAATGAAAACTTCGATCCTGTCGAGCGCTGAGTGAAAAATAAAGCTTCGGCTTTGCTTGTATATACAGAATCAACTGATTTTTTGTAGTTTACTTGATAAAAATATTCTGTATTTGCGTTAAGGCTATTTATATTTGTCACTATAGGCTCGCCTGATTGCGATGTTATGGTATCAGTTTTGTTGCTATAAATGCCAGTTTTTATACCGTAGTTTATATAAACTTCCATGCCCTTTTCGGCCAGAGTATTGACGCTAATTGAGTTGTTTGTTGCCGACCCAAGAATAGTACTACCAACTTGACCTGCTTCAACGGTACTTGAATAATTGACGCTGGTATCGGATGTATTAATAGTATCAGCTGTCGTGCAAGTTTTACTTAACAACCAAAATATACCAACTGATATTATTCCAATTGATAGTAAACTTACTAATATCCAGAATTTTTTTGGTTTCATACGATTTTACTGTGGTGTTTGAGCGTCGGCGACCGCCTTACATGCCTTGATTACGGAATCGTCAGTATTGACCGTATCGCAACAAGCTTTATATGTTTTGCTGTCACCGCTTAATTTGCTGGTGCAAGCTGCGTAAAGACTACTGTCGACTGCGGTGGTATTGGCTTTGGTCTTGTTGTCACTTTTATTGGTTTGACCACTAGTCGTAGTAGTTGTCGTGCTTTGGGTAGAGCATTTACAGTTGAATGATATGTTTTTACCCCACAGATCCCAAGCGACAAATAATCCCATGCCAACCAGAACGATTGATAGCACAATGATTATTATTTTCTCTTTTGAAATTTTCTTTTTTACAGCCCCATTTGTCTTATAGATTGTGTCTGGCTGCAAATTAACTATTTTATCTTTATTTATTTGGCTTCGTTCAAATATTATTTTCATTGTATTCTTCCTAATTTATTTTATTGGTGGCGTTGATGTATCAGTCGATGTTGAAAAACCTGTTGGAGCGGTTGTTTGACCAGCCGTAGTCGGCATTGTGCCTATTCCAAAAAAGAAGTCGGTGCTTGGGATGGTTGGCGAATTTATTTTGGTCGAGAACATATAAGCCCCAGTTGGCACAACTGTCAGATCGCGAAGTTTAACAAGTGCAGCTCTTTGAGTATCAGTCAATGTTTTATTGACTGCTGTGAATCTTGCCGCATACAGGGCTGACATTTGGCCATCAAGTTGTCCATAGCGGTTAATTAGATTGTAGACTTTAGTTTTATCAATCGTGACGCCAGTTTGAGCCTTTCGCAGTTCAGTTGAAACGTCTAATCTGATTTGAGTTAATTCCATTAAGGCCGGTTTTTGTTCAGCAATAATGCCAGTGACTAAGGCTTTTTGATCGGTATTTAGAATGTCTAGGAAACCTTGGCCCTTGTCACCAGTTGTAGTTGTACTGATAAAGTAGTCTGGGTTATTCATCGCTGGGTAATCTTTCATATAAAAGCCACCAAAGTATGTGCCGTGGCGCTCTGGGCAGTAATAGACGTCTGCTGCCAGACTGCCTTTGTACCATGAAAACATTTCGCTAGAGTATGTCATAACACTGACAAACTCGGTATTTGTCAGACTGGTTTTGATTGATTGATCCTCGGCGACATCTGGCCACGTGGCTGAATTGTTAAAGTCCATCTTGGCTAGGTATGCTTTTTGGTCATCAGTTAGGCTGTTAATGATACCGCCAACCACAACAGCTCGATTGTAGCTAAGATCTGCATCTAAGCCATAAAGATTACCAGTGTATGATTTAACAACATCACTACTAAGTCCAGACGATCCTGATGGAATTTTACTTTCAAGGCTATTTCGGAAAGCAGTCATTAATGGCATGCGGTTATAAGCAAAATTAGTATAAATTGGGGCTTGTTCTTTGGCTAGAGCGATTAATTTCGCTTTTTGATCGTTGTTTAATATCTTTATAATATTATTGGCGGCCTTAGATAAGAAGGTTGTGTTGTGTCCGTAACCAGCTGTGTCGACATCACGCATATACTGGAACCCAAAAAAGTCAGCAACTTTGCCTGGAGGGAAAAAGGTATCGGCACCTGCACTGCCGGTTATAAATGCTAGGCCATCAAACGCAATTGTTGAAAGTTGCGCATTATCGCTCATAGCTTGGTCTAAAGTATATTGGTCGTTGTAGGTATATTTTAAAGTTGGATAAGTGTAGCCCAAAGCAACCGCGTCGGTTGATGCGCTGGTCGATGAATTAGTTGAATTGTTTGTTGATTTGTCTTGATTTGAAGTCTGCGCGGTACTGTTATTCGTAATACTTTGTTTGGAAATATACCAATATGTTGCAATGCCACCGATTCCAATTACTAATATACCAATTAAAAAGTAGGTTTGCTTTGATTTAATATACGTAAATATCTGGGATATTTTTTTGGTATTTTTATTATCAATTTTTGTGTCTATATTATCCATATTGTCTTTATCTGTTATATTGTCTAGTTCTGGTTTGTCCATTTTTGCCCCCTCTTTTTATCTATCATATTATGCAGTAGTTGAAATGTTTGTGAAGTTTATGCTTTTAATTACTTAATGGAATATGGATAGTAAATTCAGTCAAACCAGGCTTGCTGGTAACGGTAATTTTGCCTTGATGGTCGATGATTATCTTTTTAGTGATCGGTAACCCCAGTCCAAAACCGCCAGTTTTACGGTCTCGTGATTTGTCGACACGATAAAACCTATCGAATATTTTATGTATATCTGATTTTGGAATGCCTATGCCGTTATCTTTGATGGTAATTATGGCGGTGTTGTTAGCTTGTTTAACAGTAACGCTGACGTGTGGTGACTTTACGTTGGCCGAATATGTGATTGCGTTATATATAATATTATTAATCGCCCGAATTATTTCGGATTTATTAATTAATACTGGTATATTCTTATCGAAAATAGTTGATTTTATCGAAACGTTGCTGGTGTTGGCAATTTTTTTCATCATAGCGACGGATTCATTTATGATTTCAGACATATTTTCAGGTTCTCTTATCTTGCTTTGTGGACGCGATAAAGTTAACAAATCATTCGCTAGTATGGTAGCCGAATCGATCTCTGACAAAGCGTCCCCCATCGAATTTCGTAAATCAGTTTTTGAAGCATTCTTATCGTCTAGTACTGTTTCAATATTCGTTCGCAAAATTGTTAATGGCGTTCGCAGTTCGTGTGATGCGTCTTGAACAAACCTAGCTTGTTGATCAAAAGCTTTTTGTAGCCGCAACGACATTTCGTTAAAATAGTTCATAGTCTCGCCAAATTCATTATCTGGTGGATGTTTAATCTGCGCACCCAGACTGTTTGATTTTAACTTGAATATCTGATCATTTAGTTCATTAAGTGGTTTTAGAAATCGACCAGAAATATAATAACCTAGCGCTAAACTAATAACTGCCATGACGAATAGTCCATAAATACTATACTTTTTGATATCTTCCAACTGATTGGCATATCTGGAACGGTTATCTTTTGTAGGTTCATTCTCGGGCGCGGGCATCGATGGTTGATTTTGATGCACAATCGGCGCTGGTGTTTGTCTAGTCGATAAATAATTATCAATAGCAACATTAAACAGCAAAATAATTACGCCTGAAAATGTAAAAAGAATCACGGTAAATAGGATTGCCAGTCTAAATTTTATAGACTTTAAAAAATTAGTTTTCATCAATCAAATACCCGCTACCTTTTATTGTTTTTATGATCAGCTTGTCTGGGTCAACTTTTTGTCGAAGGGTTTTGATATTGGTTCGGATTGTTTGCGTAAAACTGTCAATTTCGCGATCCCAAACGTGCTCTAACAACTCCTCTTGACTAACTATACGACCTTTATTGCGCATTAAATATTCAATAATTCCGTACTCTTTGGCATTAAGCTTTATTTCGGCGTTATTTTTATATACTTTTTTCATTCCAGTGTTTAATTCAACGCCGTCAACTTGCATAATCTCAGCTTTTAATCTGCTGCTGCGTTTGACGAGTGAATTGATTCGATAAAGCAATTCTTGAAAATGAAACGGTTTACGTAAGTAGTCATCAGCGCCATTTTCAAAACCTTCAAGTATATCTTCTTGTTCAGTACGAGCGCTCAACATCAAAATAGGTGTCATTATACTGTTTTGGCGTAATGTTTGGGCTATTTCCATGCCGTTCATACCCGGTAAGTTGATATCAAGTATTATACAGTCATAATTATTCAGACAAGCTTCGTCATAGCCGTCTTTGCCATCCATACAGTAATCTACAGCATACAGATGTCTTTCGAGTGCTTTTTTTAACGGCAGCCCTATCATCTTTTCATCTTCTATTAACAGTAGACGCAATTTAAACCCTCATTAATAACTGTATCTATATTATATTATTATGTCAGTGAAATGATTGTGAAATTTAAACAATATTATTAGCGCTTACGTGGAATAGAACCAAATTAACAGATACGAAATACAAAAAAATTCCATAAAATATATTATGGAATCTTTTGTATCTGTTGACGAATTTGGCAGAG
>CAISVS010000028.1 GCA_903889015.1 uncultured bacterium
AGGGAAGTTATTTTAAAAGATTAATTTGGCGGAGGAGGGGAGATATCGCCAGCAAGCTGGCTCCTCCGCTTGCTTGCAAAATGAGTAAACTAATTTTGCTGCGCTACGCTACGCCGAACTACCGCTCGTTTTGTCTTTGACAAAACCGCGGGAGTTCGGATCACCCCTGCTCGTTAAATTTAAAAAACGACCAAAAGGTCGTTTTTTAAATTTGGCGGAGGAGGGGAGATTCGAACTCCCGCTCCAGGTTTCCCCAGACTAATGATTTAGCAAACCATCCCCTTCAGCCACTTGGGTACCCCTCCACATTGTTGTAACTTGTAAGAGTCTACCATATTCTACTGATTGCTCGCAAACCATCTATAAATTTGCGTTTCACGCAGCAGCCACTTGGGTAGCCCCGTACTACTATAACTTGTAAGAACTTCCCATATTCTACTGATTGCTCGCAAACCATCTATAAATTTGCGTTTCACGCAGCAGCCATTCTGGCAACCTTACATCTAGCTAATGGCTATTGGAATATGACTATTGGCATCAAGCCATGCCATATCACCTTTCACCATTAGCTATTATTTTATCATAGCTAGGTGTTACAGACTAGATAGTTTGTTGCGGAACTTTGTTTACTATTATGTATTTTGGGCCAAATACTAATAATATGGCCGCAACTATAGCTCCAATTAGACCCAAAACACTGAAGGCCGCTGGCATACCAAATACGTCGGCCATAATTCCAGCCGCTATTGGACCAATAATATAACCAATGTTTGACGAAAAATCCTCTAAGGCCTCAATTTCAATCTCAACCTGTGGCGCATCATTTATATAATCAGCAAAAGATGAATTTATAACTGGATGAGTAAATTTAATAAAGCTAGATGACAAAAAAACACACAATATCAATGCAAACGGGTTATTTATAAAGAAAAACAATGATAATATCAATGACCCTGTTAGCAAACTAACGTAGGCTGATCTTTTTTTGCCATACTTTCGCGTTATCCTGCTGACAAACCAGCCAGCAATCAGGGCGGGCAGGGAATATGCTGCCAAAAATAGACCGCCATACTGTTGCTGATGTGAAGCCAAAGCGTAAAGTGGGATCAATGTCCAAAAAAACGAATCGATAATTTGATAATAAAAGGCCATAACTAACACTGGCCGCAAAATACCACCCAACTTGCGCCACAAATTAAACTCAAGAATCAACCTTCTTTTTTTAACTACAGGCTCCGGCAAATTATTTTTATCGCCCTTTTGTTGCATTGCATAAATCAACAGTAGTAAAAACACCAGAGCCACCAAAAGTGCTGCCCAGCCGACCATAAATGGCTGCCAACTAATTCGATCGGCAACTACAAAACCAATAATTATCGGTGCAATAATACCACCGAGTGATTTAAAAACTTGTATTTTGCCAAAACTGGATGCCGAGTGTTTTCGTTTAACGAATCTAGCCACAAAATCAAAAGCACTAAACCGATAAAGGTCATAATACATGCCCCAAATACTCATTGCAAACAAAAATAACCAGATTGACTTTGATTGCCATAAAATCAACGGATAAAAAAATCCAATTGCAAACATCGTCAACAATAATCGTCTAAAATCCGTGTTTTTAAACACTTTATAAATAAAAAAATCAAACACCGCCCCAACAACTGACGAAAATCCAATAATCAGACCGATCATACTGGTCGAAAAACCCTGCTGTTGAATCAGCAGCGGTGTAATATATTGCATAGTGCTATCAAAAATCGCCCAAAACAGAATTGCCAGTGCAAAAATTAGAACCGACGTTTTATAGCCAATACTGGAACTGGTATTATTTTCAGAAATATTTATCATATTTGTTTGTTTAAATAACTTTTGAATATTATAACATGTCAGACACCAACTGTCTGAAATTGATCGGCTAATAATCTACTGTACTATTCTAGCTCTGTTGCGCTCATTGTCCCAACGGATTTTGACTTGAGCAAAATGTGTCTCGGTCGAAGTCCGTAATTTATCAAGTAGATTCCTAAGTTCAATATCGTCAGACTCAAACACCTCAAAAAGCCCTCTTTCTAACATCGAACTTTCCAAATCCATACTAATCGATAGAGATTGAATCAATGATATCTCTTCTGATTCGGTTCTGGCAATTTGCACGTTAATATAATCAGAAAAAGCATTTAAAGCTTCAATCTTAAATCGATTCTCATCAAAATGTGCCAAACCTTGCTCCATTTTGGCGTAAAATTCACAAACCCAACTAGCATGCACGGTCTCGTCATGCGAAATATGATTCCAAAAATCTTTGTCATTAGCCGGCTGCAGCGCATAATTACTATACAATTTACTTAATAATTGTTCATTTTTTATAAAGGCATTAACAATATCTGATTGTTGGTTTGATATATTATTCATACATCAATCTTATCACTTATAAACATAAGCGTTTTATTTTATTACACTTAAAGCCATTACTAACATCCGATACGAAGTACTCGGATTGCTAATTTGGTTGACGGTGCCAGTTAAATAAACACCTTTGGCAGGGCAGTAGTATTCAAATGCGCCCGACAAACCCGAATGCCCAATTAATTCAGGCATACTTCTAAACCCCGTCATCAGACTAGGCAATTTAAATCGCATCAATCCTGTACCGTACTGCAATGGGAACATAACGCCGCGATAATCTGTTCGCATTTCATCAAAATATGACTTCGGAAAGAATTTACCCTCAAAAAAATTCTTGATAAATGTCATCGAATCATACGAGGTGCTAACAATTCCACCATCAGCTCTAGTTGATTTCATAGCTTGGGGAATAAATAATTTTTTATCCTGAAAATACATGCCTGCCGGATTTTGGTCAGGTTCGGCAGTATAGACATATGTATCCTTCATGCCAAAAGGTTCAAATATTTCATGTTTAAAAATATTTTCGATAGTATTGCTGCGGAATTGTTCAATAATACGGCCCAGCAATTGAAAATTCGTATCACTATACAGTGCTTTACCTTTTTGGCCAGGCTTGAACGTCGATTGCATAGTTTTTACTGTCCTCAACACGTCCTCAAGGCCCCAGGCGCGGTCTTTGCTTTCAGTCAGCTCTTTTTCCAAACTAGTACCCTTATTGTTTTTACCGCCAAAATAATCAGGTATTCCAGAAGTGTGCGATAACAAGTGTTTAATCGTAATTTGGTCCGAATAATCAATGCCCTTATAAACATTTAGTCTTTGGGTGACTTCTGGGCCAAAAAATTTCGATAATTTATCATCCAAACTTAACTTTCCCTCAGCCCGCAACTTCATAATCATCGCCACTGTATAAAGTTTGGTCGTACTGGCAATAAAATACTGCGAACTAGTCTTTAAATCACCAGTCGCGCCATCAAATAACACTTCACCATCAGCTCGCTCTATCCGCAAGACTGTGCCAAAAACGGATTCATTATTAGTCATTTTGTTTAATAGTTTTTGTATTTTTTCATCCATAATTATATGATTATAATCTAAAATCGTTTGTCTTGGTAGGGAGGGATTGTGATTATCCCTCCCTTTAATTTTGTTATTTCAAAAATGTTTCATAAACATGTTCGACGTCTTTGTCGCCACGACCAGACAAATTTACGACTACAATGTCAGTTTTTTTGTATTTTTTAGCTTCACGTTTAATATAAGCAACCGCGTGAGCCGATTCTAGGGCGGGAATTATACCTTCAATTCGTGACAAATAGACAAAAGCATCGACCGCTTCGGCATCAGTTGCTTCGCTAAGCGTCAATCGTCCTGAATCTTTCAACATGCTAAGCTCTGGGCCCACACCAGGGTAATCAAGGCCAGATGCCGCACTATACGACTCTTTTATTTCGCCCTTGTCGTCAACCAGTACTAACGTTTTATAGCCATGAATCACCGTTGGCTTACCAGCAGCCAGTGACAATCCGTGTCGTCCCGACAACAATCCGCGACCAGCTGGTTCAACCGCCACTAACTCAACATTTTTTTCAGGTATAAAGTCGTACATCGCGCCAATCGCGTTACTACCGCCGCCAACACAGGCCACAATAGAGGTTGGCAAACGACCTTCCATTTTCATGATTTGTTGACGAATTTCTTGCCCGACGATTTTTTGAAAATCCCTAACCATTGTTGGATAGGGGTGGGGTCCAACTGCCGATCCCAGCAAATAATGTGTCGTGGCATAATCAGCCACAAAAGCCGTCAGTGCCGCATCAACAGCGTCTTTTAACGTACCTTGGCCTTGAGTTACAGGTATAACCTTGGCGCCCAGAATTTTCATTCGGTACACATTTGGTTTTTGAGCATCAATATCGCGCGCACCCATATAAATGTCACATTCCATACCTAAATAGGCGGCAATTGTTGCTGTCGCGACGCCGTGTTGTCCGGCGCCTGTTTCGGCAATCAATTTAGTTTTACCCATCTTTTTTGCCAGCAAACCCTGGCCAATAACATTATTAATCTTGTGCGCACCAGTGTGATTCAAATCTTCGCGCTTTAAATATATTTTTGGCCCTTTTAAATCTGCCGTCATATTTTCGGCAAAATAAAGTGTACTGGGACGATTAGCGTACACTTGGTACAAGTGTTTTAGTTGTTTTTGAAAGTCTTTATCAGTCTTTGATTTTTCGTATTCTGTTGCTAAATCTGCTAGTACTTTTTCGAGTGCTGGTGGCAAAAATACGCCGCCAAAGTCACCGAAAAAACCATTTTCAGTGGTTGTTTTCATATTGTAAGTTTCCTAATTAAGTTAAAAATTTATCGATCAAAAATAGTAGTGAAAATATTAATTTGGGGCTGCCCCCACCAACGTGTAACAACAGCAAACACAGATG
>CAISVS010000029.1 GCA_903889015.1 uncultured bacterium
AAATTATTTACTGTAATCATTTATCCAATAATAACATAAACGTAATAATAAAATGACGAGCCTAAATATAAATCAAATCATTTATGTGCATATATTGCATTACTCACATGGCCACCGAGCGTCAAGACCACTTGATCTTGACGCAGGGCGACTTCATCGGTGTATTAATTTAAGTATACAAGTGTTTGACCTAAACGTTCGTATAGGTCCTCAGATAATTCACTGGCGTATGCCGTGCGGAATGCATATTGTCGTGTTCCTTTCCAATCGGACATTTTTTCGCCCCATCCAAGCCTGCTTTGGTAACGTTGCTCGGCAGCAACATTACTAATCAATGATTCAACTTTTGAATGAGCCCCAATAAAATCAATTTGTCGAAGCTCATATTTAGTCAAATATACACGCAATTGTCGTATTTGTTTTTGTAATTCAATATTTTTGAAGTGATATAACCGATAAAATTGAAAAAAACTAACGAATATTTCCCTTTTATCGAAGTTATCGTATTCGCACAGCATATCAGTGATCGAAATTCCAAAAGACGCTAAACACATCAAAAGTAAATCATGAGTCGCGGTATATTTTTTTGGAAAAAATATACATTTATGATTAGATCGAAATCGAAAAATAACTTTTTTGATTTGATTTTTATTATAAAAACTATTATTGTCATTGATTATACTAAGATAGCAATTTTCAACTAACTCGTTCGCTCTATCTTCATACAAAGATGTATACAGCATAGTGATATTTTGTTAATAAATTAATATGCAATATATGCATAAATGATTTGACTTATAAATGTACGGCCTTTAATTATTAGTAATGAAAAACGTATACAAATATTGTGCCACAGAAATTATATCTTGTCAATTATTCCGTAGTAACTCACCACCTTTGCAACCTATCTAAACAAAAAAGCAGGCACTCCGTATACTGTAGTTAATATCACTCAATTACAGAAAGGAGGCCTGCTATGGCCTATTCTATCAACCCTAACCTACCAAAAGCGAGAGCTTTTGCTATGGAATTACTAATTCGTGAACGACTACCACTGTTAGTGGTAGCTAGAAAATGCGGTGTACATCGTAGTACTTTATGGCGATGGAAGAAAAAATGGGATGAGCTAAACAAGAATGTTCAGCTAACTAATGCTAACCGACCTAGTCGGTTAGCTGGTTCACAATTCAGAATAGCTGCTTGCACTTGGCGCATACCAACAACTACATCTCGGCCACTGACTAGTCCAGGGGCGTTAAGCCAATGGATTGTAGCTCGTATCCTAGAGCTAAGAGCACAGCTTAAACGCTGTGCTGAAGTAATATGGCATTACCTAATATACCGAGATGGTATTAAAGTCAGTCTTAGTAGTGTCCGCCGTATTCTACGCCGACACCACTGCTTTGACGGCGCTAGAAAGCCACGAGTTAGACCGGATAACCCTAGACGGCCTCACATTACTAAGCCTGGAGAATTAGTTGAAACCGACACTATTCATCATGTTGACCCAGATAGCGGCAGACGACTGTATTACTATACAGTCATAGATCTTTATACACGTTTGGCCTATGCCAAAATGACGACAAAACTACGGCCAGGCTTGGCTGCCGAAGCCGTGCTAGAAGCACAGATGGTATTTGGCTTTAAATTCTCTCTGGTCCAAAGTGACAATGGACCAGAGTATGGTCATTACTTTGAACAACAGATACAAAGCCATAATATCCAAACCAGACACTCCAGGTTGCATAGACCAAATGACAATGCCCACATTGAACGTTTCAACCGCACAATCCAAACAGAGTGTATTGGGCATCACTGGCGTAAGAGCGTTCCGCTCTCCCGCCAGAAAACAAACCTTAAGAAATATCTAGACTACTACAACCAAGAACGTGTACACTTAGGCATACAGTTGCGAACTCCTGCTGGGATGTTGCAAAGGTCTTGAGTTCTATACGGAAAAGAGGACTTTGGAAAAGATATATCACAGCCAAATTTAAATAGCTATGTAAGCGAATATTTGTTATAATAAGGACAATCATTTTGTGGGGTATAATGCGAGTAAATCAGACAAATGAATAAGCTAATTCATAAATCAAACACGTTGTTGGGCAGATTAATTATTGCCGGACTTGTTTTGATTGCGGCGGCCGTCATATCTGTTTCAAATGTAACTCATGCTGATAGTGGTGCAAAAACGCAAAGTGGTCGTGTGCTGACCATTCATGATCGTGGGGCTGAACGGGTTATCTTATCTCAGGCGGCAACGGTTGGCGACGCATTAAAAGAGGCTAATATTGTTATTGACGGTAAAGACGCAGTCGAGCCAGCTGTGACTGAAAAATTAATTGCATCAGATTATCAGATTAATATTTATCGCGCTCGGCCGGTTATAATCGTCGATGGTAATTCGCGGACCAAGGTCGTTACTCCTTATCAGACTGCATCACAAATAGTAAAAAATGCTGGCATTAAATTATATGATGAAGATAAAACAGCCTTAGGTCTAACCGATAATATTATTGCCGATGGTACGGGATTGCAATTGACAATTACTCGGGCGACGCCATTTGAATTGACATTATATGGCAAAACAACGATTATTCGAACTCAGGCCAAAACAATTGCCACAATGTTGACAGAAAAAGGCATTAAATTAAGTTCAGATGATCGTGCGTCACTTGGTCTGGATAATTCAATTACTGATGGTTTGGCGGTTAGAATTTGGCGTGAAGGTAGGCAAACAATTACAGTTGATGAGCC
>CAISVS010000030.1 GCA_903889015.1 uncultured bacterium
CAGTCGGTGACATTCGTCATCCGGCTTCCGGCCTTGCAAACTGCCATTCTGGGCAGTTTTCACCCGGATTGCCAGGATGAGAACCTGGTGTCCTAACCGTTAGACGATGGGACCTTATCAAACATTATATCTTATTTTGGTTCGATTCCGCGGTCGGGAACCGCCCACTTGTCATTTTCTTTGAAAATGCAGTCGGGCCCGCCTCAGTCGGTGACGTTCGTCATCCGGCTTCCGGCCTTGCAGACTGCCGACTGACAGTCTGCACCGTTAGACGATAAAGTTACGAAGCTGAGTGAAGGATAAAATGAACTTGTTCATTTTTCATTCCGAGGCAAGTTACTTATATATCGTAGATATGGGACCACACTTGCAATACTTTAGCAAATAACAGTGTTAATGTACAGTGTTGCTGTCGATGATTTAAAGATTTTCTAGTGGAATGCCAGTTTTTTTAGATACTTTACGTGCCCAATCGAGTAGTTTTTCGAATTGGCTGTCGCGAGCTGTTTGTTCAGTTTCGTAATCGTCGATTCGTCCGACAAATTTATCCAAAGTCGTCATTAAATGGTCTAAGGTCTTTTTCAGATCGACAATTTCTAGTTCGATTTTATTGAACCTAGTATCGATATTGAAAGTCAACATTTCAAAGCGATTGTCCATCTTATCTAGGCGGCCATCTATCTTTTCGAATCGGCCATCCATCTTATCTAGGCGGCCATCTATCTTTTCGAATCGGCCATCTATCTTCTGGAATCGATCATCCATCTTGTCGAATCGATCGTTTACTTCGCCAAATTGTTCGCTTGTCTGTTGAACAAAGCCCTTTAGGACGTTTAATACATCATCAATATCTTTGCGAGTTGCTGGTTTGTCGCTCATGTATTTATTTTAGCATAAAATTAATGCCAAGTATTTTATTTCGTAGATGGTTCAGCTTGTGGCTCGGCTGTTACAGGTCCGTCGAGTTGTTGTAAGACAGATATTAATTTTTTAGGTGTAATTTCAGCTTTAATCAGATAAGCGTCGGCATTTTGTTCCATAGCGGTACGCGATTCGTCGTCTTGTTCAAAATTAGTCAGGACAATAACGCGTGATTTGGGAATCAAATCTTCGCTGCCGCGTAAGGCTTCTAAAATTTCGGTACCTCGGCGTTCAGGCAACATTACGTCCAGTAAAATGGCGTCATAAGTCTTGTTGCGAGCGGCGATTAAACCGTCGTTGCCATCGACAACCCAGTCGACATCGTAACCGGCTTTTTTAAGACTGCGGACATACATTTCGCCGATAAATCGGTCGTCTTCGATGCATAGAATTGTGTGAATTGCTGACATATTTGTTAACCCCTATACATTGAATGATTTTTAATCCAACCCCTGCCCTCGGATATTAGGCCTTCGTTACTATTATCGCCTGCTTTTAATTTATCCGCAACCGTAGAATAGATTGGAATAGAAACAATAAAGGTTGACCCATGACCATCTTCACTGCGGACACTAATTGTACCGCCGTGGGATTCAACAATCGCTTTGCTGATGTATAGGCCGATACCTGTTCCGGCGACGGTTTCGCGTGATCGGTGCGAACGATAAAATTTTTGGAATAGTTGGCTGACAACGCTTTCGGGCATACCAATGCCATGGTCTTCAAATATGACGTCGACAAAATCACCGGTGACTCGGGCGGTAACGTTAATTGCACCACCCTCGTTGCTGTATTTAATGGCGTTGTCGATTAGGTTACCAAAAACCTCACTAAGGCTGGCACGATCAGCCGCAATTGTTGGTAAGTCGGTTGGAAATTGAATTGCCAGTAAGCGATTTTGAGCTTTGGCACGTAAGTTCATATCGTCACTAATGACGTCATAAACACCAGAGACAGTATCTTCGACAAGGTGTACTTTTAGATGTCGTCGGTCATAACGTGACGTGTTAAGGATATTATTGATATAGCCCGACAAACGGTTGGATGACACAATTAGGCGACGGAATAATTCGTGCTGGTCATCCTGTAAGACATCATCAAGTTCGTCGTTTAAGACATCCAAATAGCCGCGGATAACAGTAATTGGGCCACGTAATTCATGTGCAGCAAATGATATAAAGTCCAGATTTTCTTCATCAACAATATATATACTAGTGCGGTCGATTAACGTTAAAACGGTTTCGGTTGAGGCGCCCTTTTGGTATGACGCAATTACGTCAAATAGTCGGCGGCCTTCTTGGTTTGGTAGACGATCGGGTACTCTTGTCCAGACATGTTCGGCGTGAACAGCGTGTTCTTCACACTCATCCAGCCAAGCATTTAATGTATCGGCACCATTAAAGATTAAATCAAGCGAACGTAAGCCTGTGTTGTCAATATGGATTGGTGCGGATTTGTTAGAATACATAACTTGGCGTTTGTGGTCGAGGGCCACAAAACCACAGATTGTGATGTCGAGGGCATTATTTAAGGCCGAAGCTGGTGGTTGTTGGACTGTAATTTGTCCTTGTGAATTAGGATTAACGTGGACTGATTCGGTTTTGGCAATCTCTTTACGACTAGCAAGCTCATAAATAGTTTGTAATGCATCACGAAAACCATCATTTTCGTTTTTGGTTGTGTTGGGATTTGGTAATTTAAGGTCGGATTTTTCGCCTGAGACGTGCATGACGGCAGCCAATAAATCACGGGTTGGACGCACGGCGCCAGAAAAGATGATAATACTTACGGTCAAATTGACGACAAGTAAGCTGACGACAATTATCCAGAATAAGATTGAACTAAGCGATAAAACGCCGGATAAAATTAAGGCTGCGCCGATGGCAATCGATATGATAGTTTGTGACAAAACCACTAATGCTAGCGTTTTGCGGTGAAATGATGGCCAAAATTCGTTGGCTAGGTGCTTTGATTCTCTTACTTCCATGTGACATCTCCTTCGTTATTTGGTACAGCTGCAATCCATGTTTGGCCGCGAACAAGCGGAATGTCTTTGCCTTCTGTATCTGTAAATGTAATTTGGTCTAGTTTACTGGCTTTGTGCCAAGTGGCGCTGGTGGCGGTACCGTTTTGAAAAATAGTCGCTGCCCCGCTGCCAAGAGTCGTAATGCTTTCACGGTAACCGTCTTGCAAAACTGTCGTCTCGTCGACGCGAATTGCAATAACGACGCTAGGTGTTATTTGACCATCTTCACGGTCCATGTGTGGCTCGCCGGCTTGGTACCTAGCGTAAGTATTTGTCTTGGCATCATAGATATAATTACTGTTGAATAAATCGCTGCTGATGGTGATATTGATATTGGTGGCATCTGGCGTTTTGCTGGCTTTGCCGTCAATGCGTGAAAATCCAGTGAATGATGATGACGTGTAGCCTTTGGCAGCGTTAAGTTCGTCAAGTTTTGCAAAGCTGGTATAGACATTATGTGGCGCATAGCGGTCGTTTGATCGCCAATAATAATTTGAATTAAAGAATTGGTCGATGTCGCGATAACTGCCGTTTCGGATCTCGTTTAAGGCGTACAGGCTGCCACCGACGTGTCCAATACTGCTATTGAATGCCGCCAGCCAGTCGACGTCGTACAGCCTTAGGCTGCGAACAGGTCCAATTAATTGAGGTTTTTCGGCCTGATACAACACCAAAAACCTAGTAATACCACCTTCG
The DNA here is from genome assembly GCA_903889015.1 of uncultured bacterium. GTDB lineage: Bacteria > Patescibacteriota > Saccharimonadia > Saccharimonadales > Saccharimonadaceae > UBA1547. Next base: position 3,644 of record CAISVS010000030.1, read on the forward strand.
GCAATAGCTTCAAAGACAACGCCGCTGTTTTTAAGACCAGATTGTGGTCTGGCATCAGGGCTGTTTTCGATCATAACGCCGGTAACTGGTTGTTTTGTTAGCGATTCGTCATTGTAAGGCACGCCAGTTAGTGGCGAATAATAGACTGGCGGTACAACTGGTTTTGGCTTGGAAAATATCCTTGTAATTATATTAGAGGTCGTGGCAATTGTGCCACTTGAAACTCCGATAAAAATGATATTACCACCGATAAAAATAATCACTATAATAGTGGTAATAAATATAGCTAAATTGTGTTTTTTGAACCACAGACTAAAATGTGCCAAGGGTTTGTTTAATATCTCTTTGAAAAATTTCATAGCTTAAGCGCTATTATAGCAGAATATAGTAGGTAATGATAAGGCCAAAACCCTGTTGGGTTTTGCACAGATTGGCTATTAGAATTTAGCTATTGGAATATGGCAGGAAGTGGAATATAGCTATTGGAATATGGAATATGGCAAATTACAATAACGCCAATAGCCAATAGCCAATAGCCAATAGCCAATAGCCAATAGCCAAGAGCCAATAGCCAATAGCTTAAACGCAGTCACCTAGGCGGCGTCGATGGCGGATTGTAGGCGGGATTGGACTGTGTCGTGACCGAGGGTGGCCAAAGTGTCGTTAAGGGCTGGGCTGAATGGCGCCCACGATACGGCTAGGCGGATAAGGCTAAATAATATGCCAGGTTTTTGACCTGTGGTTTCGATTAGGGTATTTAGAGTGTTCTGGATTGATTCGGCGTCAAAATTGCTATTTTCAAGGGCGCTTTTGGCACTAGCTAGCAAGGCATTTAACTCTTCACGGGTCATTTTAGCTAGTTGTTTATTGTCGTTTATCATTGACCAGTCTGGTGTTGGTTCGGCAAAGAAATATGATGACAAAATCGGTAAATCAGCCAAAGTTTTTAGGCGATCTTGGACTAATGACAGAACTTGTTTTTTGGCATCATCACTGGCCTGCGCGGCTGAATCGGGCCAAAAATTAGTACAGCGTTTATACAAATCATCAAGTGATAATTTGCGAATCCATTGGCCGTTTAGCCACAGTAAGCGTTTTTCATCAAATCGGGCTGGGCTTCGTTGGACACGGTCAAGTGAAAATTTGGCGATTAATTCATCGGCCGAAAAAATTTCTTGTTCGGTGCCGTCATTCCAACCGAGTGTTGCCAAAAAGTTCATCATAGCCTCGGGCAAATAACCATCGTGGCCGTATTCTAGGATATCTTTGGCGCCATCACGTTTGCCGAGCTTCTTTTTACCATCAATTGCCATGACGTATGGCAAAGTTGCCAAGATTGGGCGTTCGATACCAAGGGCTTCGTATAAGTTCAAAAATTTTGGCGTAGTGCTGATGAATTCTTGGCTGCGCAAAACATGGGTAATGCCCATTAACATATCGTCGATAATGTGACAAAAATTGTAGGTTGGATAGCCGTCGCCTTTAATTAAAATAAAGTCATCAATTGCTTCGGGTCCGGTTGATAAGTCCCCCATGACCATATCGGTCCATTTGTAATCTTTAGGCTCAGATTTAAAACGTAGAGGCAAAGTTCCATCCCAAACTGGTGGGTTCTCGGGTCGATGATCACGGTATAAAAATGGTTTTTTATTAGCAATTGCGCTGTTACGAAAATCTTCAAGTTCTTCCTTGGAATAAGGATCGGCGTATGCCCTACCACTGTCGACCAATTTGTGCGCCCACTGAGTATAAATATCCAAACGTTCAGATTGTTTATACGGCGCATATGGACCACCAACATCAACACCTTCGGTCCAATTTATTCCTAACCATTGTAGGCTTTTTTCGATTTGTTCGATACTACCAGGTACTTCACGGACTTTATCGGTATCTTCAATGCGTAAAATAAAGGTTCCGCCATCTTTTTTAGCAACTAACCATGCAAAAAGTGCTGTTCGGACACCACCGACGTGCATATAACCAGTTGGACTGGGCGCAAAACGAGTTCGGGGCATAATGGTAGTTGGTAGTTGGTAGGTAGTAGATGGTATATTAATCTCGTCGTTCATAATTAATATTTATTATAACAGATTAGGGTGGCTATTAGAATTTGGCTATTGGAATATGGCTGGGAATTACCCCATTTCCCATTTCCCAATCCCCAATCCCTAAAGACTTGTGGCTATACGTCGAATTTGATCGACTGAAAGTGGTGCTTCACCTGAAAAGGCAATATTGTACAAAATTCCACCATTTACCCAAGCAGCATTGCCGCCGTAGGTATAAATAGTTAAGCCACGCTCTTCAAAAGTATTAACAACGGCGTTACCAGCGTCTTTGCTGACTTGATTTTTAACAGCACTGGAATCCCATGGACTTTTTGTTTGATTAATAGTGTATTTTGAGTCACCTGTGTTGGCATGAAAGTTAATCGTGACTTGACCATCACTGTAAGTTACTGGACCACTTGGGCTGTATCCGTCAGGGTGGTATTCGGGGTAAGTAGCGCTGATACCAGCTTGGGCGTTGGCGATGCTAACAGACAGGCTGGGCATGTTAAAATATACAATAAATCCAAAGATAATTAATAAAATAATACCTACAATGATGCTAATTTTACGAATCTTTTTTGATTGTCTTTTTAGATTGTTAGCTTGTTTGACTTTTTCTTCGGATATTCTGCTGAGCGCTTCGGCAATCGCCTCTTCTTTGATAGTTTTGGCAGATTTTGCAATAGCTTGACTGGCAACAGTAGCTTGGGTTTGGGCTTTGTTGCGAATTGCTTCAACGCGAGCGGCCAATGGATGTCTGGTCGGGCTGATATCAAGACTTGGCTTTTGAGGGGTAACTGGTTTTGTTGGCTGAGGAGTAGTTGTGTGCGGAACGAAATGAGTTACGTGTTTGCTGCGAGCGATATCCATACTTCGGCCGACCCTTCGAGGTTGGGCGGTATTGCTAGTGGGTTTTTGAGTCGCTCGTCGGTAAAGTGTTTGTGACTTTTGAGTCAAAGAATGTAACTTAGTTGCGTTTGTTTTGTCAGTGTTCATTATACCCCTCGCAGGTTTTTAGTTATATTTATGCCAGTTTTCGACATAAGTAATACCCTTATATTAGTTAAATTTTGTTGAATTTACAAGGTTATTGATAAAATATGTGTACAACTTGATATAATAAATACATTCATATGCACAAATTACCTGCAAAGCGAAAGCAACTAATAAAAACATTATTGATTTATGTTGTTATGACATTAGCGGTAATTACAATCGTCACTTTTATTTTCTTTTTTGTTTTAGGTTACAGATTTAACGTTGACGATGGCCGAATAGAGCAATATGCTTTTTTGCAGTTTGATTCAAAACCGACAGGCGCTATAGTTGCTGTCGATGGTCAGGCAGTAAATTCAAAGACACCTAATAAATTAGCAGTTCGTGAGGGCCAACATGACGTTGTGATATCAAAAGATGGATATCAATCATGGCATAAGACCGTTAATGTTAAGGCCGGTACAATAACTTGGTTGAGTTATGGCTTGTTGATGCCAGTCAGCACGAATATTGAGTCATTGGCAAATTATGTATCGGTTTATTCAACGCTTACTGCACCTAAGGGTAATAATATGTTGGTTCAAGAACAAGCAAATGTTCCAACCTTTGATCTAATTGACCTCAATTCAGACACAATTAAATCAACCAAGCTGACGATACCTGTGAATATATACAGCCAATCTGGTGTAGCTGGTTTGGATCATACGTTTAAGGTTATTAAGTGGGATGATGGTGGACGCTATGTTTTGGTCTATCATACCTATGGTGTAAATAACGAGTGGTTAGTTATGGACACCAAAGATGTCGCGGCAACAAAAAACATCACTCGCCTGTTGAGTGTTTCAATTAGTAGTATTAATTTTTCAGGAACCAGTGGTAATGATTTTTACGCATTGAATTCAGGCGATATTCGTAAGCTAGACTTATCGGCTGGTACGATGTCCAAACCGCTAGTCAGTAATGTGTCTAGTTTTGATGTTTATAATTCAAATATTATTACTTATGTCGGTATTGACGTATCTGGAACTGGCAATCAAACGGTTGGGATTTACCGCGAGGGAGATAGTAATCAACATATATTAAGAACGGCCACTTCTGTGGACTCTGTCTTGCGTATTGCGACAGCTCATTATTATAACGATAATTATATTGCTATATCAGATGGTAAAAAAGTCGATATCCTAAACGGAAATTATCCAAATACCGTGGCCGATAACTTGACTAGTATGAAATTATTCGCATCATTTAGTACAACCGAAGATATCAGTACATTGTCATTCAGTCCAACTGGTGAATACGTATTAGTCCAGTCTGGGTCGTATTTTGCTAGTTATGATCTGGAACATAAGAATTTTGTATCTTCTAGTATTGATGGCGCTGGCGAAGTCTCACAGCTAAAATGGTTGGATGATTGTTATTTATGGTCTGATCGTGACGGCAAATTAGTTATTCGCGAATTTGATGGCGCTAATGCGCATAATTTGGGTAATGTAGCGGTCGGTCAAGATGTGTCATTGGTATCAAGTGGAAAATATTTGTACAGTATTGATAAGACGTCGACTGGCTATCAGTTGCAACGTATTCAGATGACAAATAAATAGTTTATTTAGCGCCGAAAAGTCGTTCAATTAACGATGGTGATCCACCTGGGATTGTTGAAGTATTGTTGTCAGTTTTGCTGGGTGCAGCCGATGATTTAATTGGGTCTGGACTAATTTGTTCGGCTGTTACAAGTAATCTGTTGGTTGACGTACCAAGCGGCGTACAGGTTAATAAGGTTAATATTGGCTTGCTGGTCGTGTAGACTAGTTTGTTGACTTCGTTAGGCTTTACAACTTCTTTGCCAGTTACAGCATAGGTGTATCGTTTTGAATTATAATTTGCGTATATTGTGTCACCAACGTTTAATTTGTCTAATTGAGCAAAAATAAATTTGTAATCACCGGTGTCAAATAGGTCGTTACTGCTGTGTCCAGCAATGACAGTGTTGCCGATTTGACCGGGGTGGCTGCTGGCACCTGAAATGGCAAAATGCGCTAGACCATTTGCCATGGCTTTCATTTGTGAATTGTAGTCATTGCCAATGTCATAAGTCACTGGAGCGTCGACGTTAATTTTGGGTATAATTAGCCGTGATTCGGGGCTGACAGTTATGTCGGTGCTGGGGTCGACAATAATATTTTGAGGGTCAATACTGCCAGGGCTGACATATGCGACTACATTTGACACCAAAACTTGGTTATATTGAACAAAAAGTAACAGCAAAACTACAATTAAGCCAGATAATAGTGGCCAAAAATGACGACTTTTTTTAACTTTTGTGGCTGATTCTTTGACCTTTCCGACTAACCTTTTGTGAAGATCAAACATAATCTCATCATCGGTTGTACTGGCTGGTTCGGGATTTTGACTGAAGTAACTTTTTTTATCGGCTGGTTTTGATTTGTCGATTTGTGAATCAATTACTTGTTGTTCGGTGGCAATTTTAAGATGATGTTTGTAATAACCTTCGTAATATTTTTGGTAGTAATCTTGCCAAGCGGTGTGGTATTTTTTCCAGTCGTTGGCCTGAGGTGTAGGGTGTTCGCTATGCGTTTTTTTGTGTAGGTCAATGTCAGTGATCGCCTCAATTTTATCAGTCGAGGTGTTTACTTGTGACGCTGCGGTTGTTGATTGGTTGGCATACAAGTTATCAATTTGTGAGCGAATAATTTGGGCAGCCGCTTCGTTGTTTTGAAGATATGGTCGGCCCTCGGGGCTACTTGATACTGGCCCCTGCACTGGCGGTGGCGGTGTAATTTGACCGTTATCAGGCTGATTTGGCTTCATTTGTATAGATTCCTAATGTAATCTATTGTACAATATATTATGAGTTACTACTACTTAAAGCGTAAGTAGTATCAATAGTTTTATATATTTTATCAATTTGTTGGGCGAGTGGCGGAATGGTAGACGCGCTAGACTCAAAATCTGGTTCTCGCAAGGGAATGGGGGTTCAAGTCCCCCCTTGCCCACCAAATATACTAAGTTTTTACTAGGCTGGCTGTGACGCTTTCCAGTGTTTTACTAGGGTTCCAGAGCCAATAAACGGCTGCATTTGAGGCGGTATTTCCTCGCCAGATTTTCATTGGATCGTCCCATGGGGTGCTGGTTACTTCCCCACCGTTTGCAACTAGC
>CAISVS010000031.1 GCA_903889015.1 uncultured bacterium
ACTTGTTTGTTGCGTACGACAGATGATAATGATGTGTTGGAATCTAGTTTCGTGCCATCAATCTCAAGAATAATGTCATTTTCGACTAGGCCGGCTTTGTCGGCTGGCGATCCTGGAATAACAGCTAGTTCGGCAGTAGTACTACCGCGAGAAATTAGCACTCCATAGTCAACGGTTAAGTTATTAGTCTTTTTAACAGTGTCGGTTATTGGTATGTATCGAACGCCCATATATGGTCTGACAATCTCGCCATTTTTTATGACCGAATCAGCGATAGATTTAACCATATTGCTAGGCAATGCGAATCCAATACTATTGGCTCCGTTTTCGACTGCGACGTTGACGCCGATAACATTGCCATTAATGTCCAGCAGCGGCCCGCCAGAGTTACCTGGGTTGATTGCGGCATCAGTTTGGATAACGCCTTCCAGCTGCTCGGACGCACCAGTGGCGCTGGTACCGGCCGTAATTGAACGTGACAGCCCTGAAATGATACCTAGTGAAATTGAATTCTGGAATTCAGCTAGCGCATTGCCAATAGCAATTGCTGATTGGCCTAATTTTAATTGATCGGAATTGGCGAACGTCAAATATTTAAAGCCAGTACCTTCAATTTTTAAGACAGCGACGTCCAGTGTAGCATCTTTGGCGAGGACTTTTGCATCATATTTTTTATTATCATTTGTTATTACGGTATAAGACGCCGTTGTGTCCTCGACGACGTGATTGTTAGTGACGATATATCCATCAGATGTGACGAAGAATCCTGATCCCCCGCCGATTTGTTGGGTTTCAGTCCCAGTTTGGTTTTGAGGTGTGTTACCAAACAGATTACTAAATGGATTATATTGTTGATAGTATTGTTCGTAAACTGGCACGTCTTTGGATATGATGATTGAAATAACGGCTGGGTTGGCCTTGGCGACAGCATTAATAACGTTTGATTGTTCAACTGACGAATCAACGGTGGTTGTTTTGGATTGAGATGTAAAACTAGTAAAAGCGTTATTTAATGACCCAAATCGAGCGATTAATATTATGCCAGCGGCGACGACTAGAATGGCAAAAGTGACAATACTAGCGCTAACACTGACAACGATTGTAGATTTGTTGTTTTTGATGATGGTTGTAATACGTTTATGCATATAACTATTTTAAAAAACAGGTATTGAGGTGTCAAGATTAATATCCGGAATTCTCAGTTTCGACGAGTTTGTGTCTGTAGTTTGACCGCTTTAAATAAGCTTGTTACAGTAGTAGCATGTACGAAGACGTAATAAAAATTGTTGGACAGGCTTCGGGCTCTGTCAGTATTGTTATTGCTGGTGTTCATGGTGATGAAAGTTGTGGTGTTGAGGCTTTTTCGCAGTTACTTCCCCACTTCACGATTGATAATGGTACGGTATTTTTTGCGTATGGTAATCCGCGTGCCATTCAAAAAAATGTCAGATTTGATGAGTTTAATTTAAATCGTTTATTTAAAGATGACGATTTGATTAGTGATGACATAAAAGCAAGTTATGAATATGGACGAGCCCAACAACTAAAGGTTTATATGGATAAGTCTAGTGCTATGCTGGATATTCATGCCAGCTCGATTAAAAATAGTCGCATCTTTGCAATTTGCGAGCCAAATTCTAAAGATATTGTTTGTCATCTGCCGACAGATTTAATTGTGTCTGGATTTGACGATATTGAACCAGGTGGAACTGATGGATATATGAATTCAAATGGTAAAATTGGTATTTGTTTAGAATGTGGATTTGGTGGCGATCCGATATCTATCTTGGTGGCGATTGACGGTATATTTTCGTTTTTACGGTCCAGAGGTCACATTAATGACGTGCCGATGCCTATAAAGCATCAAAATAATATCAGAGTATTTCATTTGCATCACAGTAAAACTGATAGTTTTAAATTGGCAAAAAACTTTGAAAATTTTGAAAAAGTAGCCAAAGGCCAATTAATTGGAACGGATGGCATCGAAGAAGTTTGCGCGCCAAAAAAATGTGTGATTTTGTTTGCTCATAATCGTGAGGCAATCGGCAGTGAGGTGTTTTTATTATGTCAAGAAAAAAAGCCTTGGACTGTTGTTAAACAACCCAAGGCTAAACCTAGCCACAGATAATGTCCAGCACCATTTGTAATTGGCGCTGAAATTGATTATCTTTTCGCCTAGCCATCGGTCGCACCTCAACACATAAAGCGTTATTATAACGTTTCAAGCGGAAGTGCCACCAGATGCTACGCAAATACAAAGGTATATCAAGGCTGTCGCTGGACGCAAATGGCACTAGTTTCGTTCCTAAGACGACATTGTGTACAGTTAGTTGCCGACAATAATTATCAATAGAATCAAAAACCAGCGGCCCACTATAGCGATTTGCTAAATATTCAGCAGAAGATTCTGCAATATACTGTCGCCAAACGCTATCTTGCGGGTAATCGTCCAAGAATTTCACGATATTTTGCCCTAGTCGATTCACAATTTGAATGGCTGAGTCTGTCGACACTGCCACTGTAAATTGGACAGACGATGTACGCGCTAGCGGTGCCAGTGCGCTTCGTCCGTCTAAATCCAACCAGCCAGCGTCCCTATCGTCGGGAATTACCAACAAATCTTCATTTCCATTCAGGATTGGCGCAAAATATGGCTTGGCGCCAAAACGTCTGGCGGAATTATAGATTTGGTCCAGGCAATTTTGTACTATCGCCAAGACTTTGTCTGCCGTTGAAGCTGCGGTTGCAACCTCGATATTGTGTCGACCTAGCTCGTAATAAATCATATTGCCAATATGATCAGTCAAAGCTGTAATCATTTCGCCTTTACGGCCACTGACCTTCCAACCATTTTTTGCCAAGTCGCCCAAAATATTTTGGGAAGTTTGAGTTTGAATGGCGTTGCCATCCATATAAACAAACTGAGTTTCAATCTCGGCACCAACGGTCTGCAGGGTTTGCGACGTAATGCCATCCGAAAAATATTCGACTAACCTTTTCATGATAACCTCTGTTTTTTAATGTACTTGCTTACCTTTTGATTGGGCAGATAAACATAAACCCCCTCCAATTACAGAGGGGGTTAGCTTTATGTTTATGGTCTACATCAAGACAACTCTCTTCGTAATTGGGATGAGTTGCTATGATGATGTAATCTGTCGATGATGGTTTTATAGCCACCGTCTGGTCCATTGAGCCATTTTGCAACTCTGGCAATAGTTGCCGAACTAAGGCCAGTTTGTTTTTCGATAATTAAATATGGAACTTTTTCGGTCAACATTTCAGCTGCTTTCAGTCGTTTTGCAAATTCATCAATTTCTTTTTCGGTCATCAAATCACGCAAAAAGTTTCTAGCTTCATCGCCTGTCTGGATCGCTAATATAGCTTGAATTAATTGGTTGTTATCGGGTGAATTACAATTCATAATTTCACTTTATCAAACTAAAGTGAATCTGTCAACAATAAAAAAACACCCAACTGCTAAGGATGGGTGTCGGAATGTAATCAGATTATATAAATTGCACATATTAAATCACGAATGATCCATAGGCAGGATTTGTTAGTTTTAACAAACCAGATTGTTTAAATACACATACGAGCATAAAGCTCACAAGAGGAGTATGCATGCCAAGGCGTGCATACTCCGTCATTGGACGTCGCAAGCATGTTAATTATTAATTGTACAGCTAAAAAGCGTTGTGCCGTACTTACCTTCGTAAGCGACACAATCCTTAATTAAACCTACAGTAAAATCTTTCTTTACTGTTTCTACTGGGACATCTTTCTCTCCAGGAAACTCAATCTTGAAGACAGGCCCCTCGGTTGTGTAGATATTAACTAAACAATCGGCTTTGTTAGCGCCGTCGCAATTAATAAACTGAGGTTCACGTGCGACGGTGAACTTCACGTTCTTAAATACTAATTTAGTTTTCTTGTCATCAAGTCTGTTAGACAATGCTATCGCCGTAACGACAAAAATTAATAAATACATCAACCAATTGCTACGCTTTTTCATACCTTTTTTGTCTTCATATATGGTTTTTAATGCACATATAAAGATTTTTTGATTAAAAATTTTACCTTTACCTACTAATAAATACAGCATACATTCAGTATGTGTATAAACAATCTGATTTGTTAACTTTCGAAAGTTTCCGAAGAAGAAAACTTTGATTACAATATTAGCATAAAAGATATGAAATGTCAATAGTCTTAAGCTGTTAGGTCGAAAATATCTAAAACAAGTTATATCAAATTACAGTAATGAATATGTACGTCCGAGCGGTGTTGCTCACAAGGTTTTTTTGATTCCTTGGATTTAATAGTGGCCCGAGGCTGGGCCTGCTTGGTGTTCTATCAAACAGGCCGTAACCTCAAAACAATCAACAGTTTTTACCGCAAGGGTTGCGGTATACTGTTTTTTGATAATATTTCTCGAATTTTTCTATCAACTAGCACAGCTCGTTCTGCGGATATGTATGCATGCTTGCCTTGTCTGGCAAGTTTACCTACGGTTCTTGAAATATCGGACTCAAAAGCCCGATATTCGGCAGTCGCTGTCGTCGGTAATTTCTTTCTTTTCATATGCTTTTATTTAATGGTTAGCATATAAAATGCAGGTCCTAAAATCAGGACATACATTCATTACAATAATCTGATTATCAATGTTCAAGAAGTTGCAATAAGACAACTTAACTTAAATATTGTAATGCATGCGTCACAATTGTCAAATCGTATTAGTTGCGACCGTATAACGAAATAGTGTTTGAGTTGACGTTAGTAGTGTAGATTTATATATTAATAGATTAATAATAGTATTAGCGGTATGAGATGTAAAATAGAGAGTAAAAATGGCAATCCGGTTTCGATTCGCCGTAGAGTTCACCAAATTAAAAACGCCACCTGTGGGTGACGTACTTAATTTGGTGATCTCACCGGGAATCGAACCCGGATTG
>CAISVS010000032.1 GCA_903889015.1 uncultured bacterium
CAACAACAAGCCATATTGCGATTATTTCGGGACTAGATTTGGCGTCAATATACAAGATTCAAATTATATCCCGTGACCTTGACGGCAATACTGTCTATGGCAACCCAACAACTATTGTTACGCCAGACAAAGAAATAACCGTCTTTGATAGCGTCGTTAACTTATTATCAAGATTAATGAGGCTGTAAAATAATGAAAAATCCCATTAAAGATATTGAAAGTACTAAACAAATTGAGCATGAGTTAAACGCGCCAATCATTGAAACGCTTGGCATATCTAAAGTTTATAAAATAGGCTCAACTATGGTTAGTCCTGTGACAGACGTGTCGTTGCAAGTTGGTTACGGTGAATTGGTAATTATATTTGGGCCATCAGGTGCCGGAAAGTCGACGCTGATAAGTATGTTGATGGGGCTTGAAAAACCAGATGTTGGCGAAGTCTTTTTTAAAGGTGTGTCTTTGTATAATTACACTGATGAACAAAGGACAATTATACGTCTTAAAAAAGTTAGCTATTTACCACAAACTCAATACTGGATTGATAAATTAAGTATTGTTGATAATGTTGCGTTACCGTTATTGCTGCAAGGTTGGTCAAAGTCAAAGGCTCGCACAAAAGCTAAAGAGTATTTAAAAAAAGTTGGTATATCGCCAGACTTAAAGCAGGCGCCTGATCAATTATCGTCAGGACAACAGCAAAAAGTTGCTTTGGCACGAGCTTTAATTAAAGATCCATGGATAATTTTTGCTGACGAGCCAACGGCACATCTTGATTCAAAGTCAGTTGAAGAAGTTGCCCAAATTTTAGTTGATACCGCTGAGAAGCAGAAAATAACTATTGTAATGGTGACTCACGATTTAAGCTTTTTGAAATTATCAAAAAAATGGTTGTTTATGCAAGATGGCCGTTTATGGAACATTGAAGACAAGCAGAATCCATTTACGAATATTAAACAGGTGATAGATTATATTGAAGTTCAAAAACAGAAAGAGAAGGAAGATTAAATATGAGGCGACGACTTTTCTTTATCCGATTGGCATTAATCAATACATTCAAGAAACGCTTACGCGCAATTTTGGCAATTGGCGTCATAGCACTAACAAGTGCGGTAGTGGTTGTATTATTTGGTGTTGATATTGGCTTACATAATTTAGTCCAAAATGAGGTTAATCAATCAGATTCTACCGACGTCGTGACGGTTACGTTACGTAATACCCAACAAGTTAAACTAGACGATGCTTCAATTTCCAAAATCAAATCAATTAGCAGCGTTGGCCAAGTTGTGCAATTTGTTGGTATTTTTGGAACGGCTATATTAAATGAAGTCAACTTAAATATGCCACTTTATGCTGTTTCGCCAGAGTATTTTATGCTTGGGTCAACAATCAGTATTGCTGGTAATCTGGATAAGCAGCCGGCTGAGGGTAATGTTATTGTCAGTAAAAAAGTGCTTGATATCTATGGAATTAATTTAGATAAAGCAGTTGGACAAAAGATAAAAATACAGGCGACACTAACCAATGATAATACTAGTGCCGACGCAAGTGCCGCTATTAAAGAAACCCCAATCGAGGAATATACAATTGCTGGCGTGATTGATAGGGGTGATTTGCCACTGGCGTACGTGCCAATTGATAATGTAAAAAAACTAGGGCTTACAAGTGTCAATCAACTAAAGGTCCGGCTGACTGATGTAAATCGTGTTAGTGAAGTTCGTGAAGCCATCGAACAACAAGGTTTTCAGACAACAAGTATTCTTGATACGATAAACCAAGTCGATAAATTGTTTACAGTTATTCGTAATGTGCTGGTAATATTTGGTTTTATTGTTTTTATAGTGACAATTTCAGCAACATTTACGATTATCTCATTAACGCTTATGGAAGAAACCCAGCAGGTTGGTTTTTTGAGAATTAATGGGTTTTTAAAAAGGGATGTTAAGATGTTGTTTTTAATACAATCGATTGTATTGACGCTATTAGGTGCGATGGGCGGTAGTATATTAGGTACCATATTTGGGGCTATGTTAAATGTATTTTCGCAATCCGTAGCTAGCGGCGAAGCTTTTTCATCAGACGTGACTATTTTTGAAACACCAATTACCGCAATTGTCGTCATTATTGCTTTGTCGGTTGTGACAGGGTGGCTGGTTAGTCAGATTCCAATCAGAAGGGCCGTATCAATCAATCCATTGCAAGAGCTCAAAGAATAGTAATTTGTTAAATTTACTTTAGTTTTCACTTCATCTATAATATTACTTATGCCTTCTATTCGCATCGGATGGCTAGTAGCTCAGTTGCATGAAAACAAGCTGAGAGTGGTGGGCTCATTGGGGGAAACAACTAAATGATGTTGTCTCAGGTGGGTCTTTTAGTGTTGTCCGGACTAGTGATAATATTGATTTTTGTTTTAATACGGCTGTATTTGAAAGTGATTAGTCTAGGCAATTCATTCGCAAAATTAGGATTTGTTGTTCGGGAAGACGCAAAAAAATATTTTAATGAAGCGTCGGATAAAATTGTTGAAACTAATCACCAGTTTCAAGAGGTCTATAAACAGTTAATTCATGACGGTACTTTAACGGCTTTAGCAGAGGCTGGCGAAAAGATGGAAAAAAACATCATCGCGTCTCATCAAGAAGCATCCAAGATAGTGCTGGAAGCCAGAATTAATGCGCAACGTATTATTGCTGCTGGAAAAAATGAGGCAACTGCTACATCCGAGCAAGCCTTAAGCCAATCGGCTGAAACAATTCGTTGGGTTATGCAACAGTTTACAGGTCGAACGCTTAATCTTGATGATCATCAGCAAATAATTGAAAAGTTAATGGATGATTATATCAATGAACAACGTAAGTAACGTCAAAAAGACTACTACTCAGATATTATTTGATCAACTTGATCAGATGACTTGTCATTTGCCAATCAAACAGTTGTTGTCCGAGATTCAGGTCGTTATTGAGCGACTAAGTTTTAGTGAAATATGCGAAAGATATAAAAATGATCAAGTTGGCCAAAAAAATGAGGTCGATATGTTGTTTGAAGGAGAAATTTCGGATGCGATGATTGATTTTTTGCATTGGTTAATAGAAAAAAATGGATTAAAAATATTATCTGATCGAGTTGGACGTTTGTTTTTAGAGTATTGTATTAAAGCCTATAAAGACGCTCCAGAGGTTAAATTAATCACAGCTGTTCAGCTGAATGATGAGTTTGCTAAAAAATTGATTAATAAAATTAGGATTTTATATCCAGCACCAACCAGAATTGTTTATTATATTGCGCCAAATTTGGTGGCTGGCATCGTGATAAAAGATGGTTCCAAGACGATTGATTTAAGCCTAAATAGTTTCATGGTCAAAGCCGTAAAGCCTCGTATCGCCGGTACGATTAATGTGAGGGTCCAATAATGGAAAATGTCGGTCAAGTTGAATCTGTAAAAAGTGAAATTTGTATTGTTAAAGGTGCTCGCGGGATTGGGCTTGGCAGCGTAGTTGAGTTTTCGTCAGGTTCAAAGGGCATGGTAATGGGTTTTAACCACGCTGATGCTGAAGTGGCGATGCTTAGTTCATATAATCGTGTTAAAAAAGGTGATTTAGTAAGAGTCAATAATCCAAAATTGTCGATTGCAATTGGCATCGAATTAATTGGCAGGGTAATTGATCCGATGGGTAATCCAGTCGACGGTTTAGGAAATATTGAAATTTCGACCGATGTTTTATACCCAATTGAATCGGCTGCTAAGCCAGTTCATCAACGTGTATTGATTGACAGGCCATTAATCACCGGCTATCTAACGATTGATACTCAAATTCCGTTAAGTCTTGGACAAAGGGAATTGCTGTTGGGTGAAAGAATGTCTGGTCAAAGCGATTTGGCAGTTGATATTATTTGCAACCAAACCCGCCTTAATACCGAATTATTATGTATTTATGTAGCAATTGATGCTGATACGGCCCGCATTAAACGACGAATTGAGCGTTTGGAAAAACATGGCGCCATGAAGCGGACAATTGTAGTTGTCGCCAGAACATCAGAAGCGGCAGCCTTAAATTATATTGCACCGATGGCGGGCGTGACTATAGCCGAATGGTTTGCTGCCAAAAATAAAGACGTCTTGATTGTATTCGATGATTTGACCCGACACGCCAAAGTTTATCGCCAAATTTCCTTGCTTCTGGAGCGCCCAGCCAGTCGCGAATCATATCCGGGCGATGTTTTTTATCTTCACTCTAGGTTGCTGGAACGTTGCGGGGCATTTAGTAAACAAGTTGGCGGTGGTACAATAACGGCTTTACCAATTGTGGAAACACAAGGTGAAGA
>CAISVS010000033.1 GCA_903889015.1 uncultured bacterium
GTCATATTTGACCCGGAAACCCCCTTTTATATCCCACACATGATATGTGTATACTCACTATATTAGCATAGCTTATGCTTTATGTCAATATGTACATAAGCACTTTTTTATTTTATATGTACTATTGCATATATACCGCTGATGCTATATTATTAATAAGCATCTGTTTGAATCCAAAATTTAGATTCAAATATCAAAAAACGACCACATCTGCGAGATTGGTCGTTTTTTATATCTTTTGATTAATTTATTGCAACAGACGAATAATCGTAATAATACCAATTAGAGCCCAAAATACATTTAGCAACGCCAACTGAATCACCTTACGAGCGGTAGCGTCAATCATCAACCCCACACTTCCAGTTAAATTTAATAACTGAAAAATAATTCCGTTAGCCGTAATAATATTAAAACTTACCAAGGCGTATGCCAATATTAAAGCGACCATTCCATACCAGCCGCAGATTTCAGTAAACTTCGAGGGTTTTATTTTAAACATATTCTTTATTATACACTTATGATCGCGCCATTACCCAAAGTGCCGCCTTGTTTGTATTAAACTGCGAATTTGTATTGCTCGACAATTCAACTATTACACTAGGTAGGCCGCATTCTTCCTGTAACCAAGTATCATACGTGCCTGTTATTGGATAACTAAAAGCACCGCCATCACCCGTCATATCTTGATACCCAGTTAAATCAGCGTACTGCGCAGCTAATGCCGCTGAATCACCGGTCTGATTACCAATCGCGTAACCGGCATTACCATGGAATGACACAATCAAACGCGGATTTAGTTGATAAGTGAAATTTTCAATAGCTTGGCTTTCGGGTTCAGATAAGGCAGTTGCGCCTCCGCCACCTAGCACAGGCTGGTTCGCTGGATCAACTATATCCGTTTGCCAATCAATTGTTGGGAAATTACGGTTTAAATCGACATTATTTGAGTTATTTCGCCTATCAGCCGCAAAACCATCAGGGTTCATAGTGGATACCACGACAATAGTCTTATCAGCAGGAATATTACGAGCATTTAATTCCAACTCATCAACCCAAGCATCCATTAAATACTTTGTGCTTTTTTCATTACCATGGATATTACCTATATAAAGTATGGTTTGACTACCAGACCCAAATGTATAGGCAATAATCGGTCGACCTTCAACTGAATATCCTATGGTTGAGGTATCGTGACAAATTGTTCGCGTTGAAAAGCTCCATGTATTATTTTGAGGTACATTATAACTGCTTAAAATACCAGTTTTAATATTAATATTTAAATCTGTACAAACTGTCGCATCTGTATATCGAATAAACACTTGGTTGCCTGATTTTGATATAGACGTTGGAATACCAGTAGTGGTGATAAATTTAGTAATATCCTGACCTTCACTTAAAGTAGAGTCAAATGTGAGTACTATCGTTTGTGTCGTTGGTAGACCATATCTGCCAACGTTAACAGATGCAACATTGGGTCCACCAGACGTGTCGAAATCTAATTTATAAGCATCAGGTAGCGTACTGCTATCTTTGGCAATAACATTATCTATTGTAAATTCGAATGCTGCACTTCGTTCAAGATCGCTGACAATTGTCGCCGTGGCCAATTTATCACTAAAACTTGTCGCCAATGTTACCGCTGTACGCTTATCGCCTTCGACTTTTTCCAGTTTGATATCACCACTAATCACATCTTTATCGAATGTAAATGTAAATACTTTTGGCGCATCGTATACTTTTTGGCCACTACTAATTGACGAGCTGACAATACTTACAGCACTAAGTGTCGTAATAGTTTGCTTGATTATTATTTGAACTTTTTGCTGATTAAACATACGATCCAACTCGATATCATAACTTTTACCTTGCGCCAAACCTAGCGCAGCGATATCACAAACAATAGCCGAGTCTTTAATCGGACAATCTGCGATTTTATCATTTGCTATTAATCGATAACTGTAAACCAAATCTTTGGCGTCTAAACTAATCGATAATGACTTGGTAGTCAATATAGGAGTATTTAATATATCTAAATTAATATCTGGTGATTGCGGGATAGATAATTCAAATGTCTTTTTGGCAAACCAACTTATACCATAAGGCGCCACGCTCACTTTTTCGTTGCCTACGGTCGGCGCTTTTTTTGCAATAAAGCATGTTTTTAAAGATAAAAGTGATATCCCATTCAACTTAACTGCATCTTCGTTAATAACATCAAAACCCGAATCGCCAGTTACTTGTTTACTTGTGTCCGGTAATAAAGTTATTTGCGACACGCATGTTGGTTGACTATATGAAAATTGCACCGATTTTACAGATAAAAAAGTTATCAGATATAAACAAACTACAACAAAAACAGATATTATTAATACCTTTATCCATGTATGCAATTTTTGTATCTTTTTTAATACAATTTTGATTGTTTGTTTTAAATGCATCCATGCTTATTTTAGCATAATCAGTATAACTATACAGTTGCTTTATCAAGCTCACGTACCTTATGTATGAATTCCTCTATCCCGTCAACAGCATAATTACCATTCTCATCTGGAGCCGTAGCTAACTCATAGACAGCTATTTTCTTTCTAACTGCATCACGGTATGTATCGTCAGGTAACCCACAAACCGTAGAGTTATTATATGGCCCCTCATAAGGCAACTCACTTCTCCAATACTTATGATCTGATGAATTATCAAATTTTCTAAGTACCCAGTCGTCATCAATCGAGACCTTTTTCAACTTAATTTTTGAATTATTTTCTGCAGCTTTTTCATACAACTGACCCATTGTAGGTGAAACGACTGCCAAAGACATTGTCGGGTTTCTTTTTGCAAACTCTTGTTTTTGTTTTTCACGCTCTTCAACAAGTAATCTTAGTTTAGCTTTTTTCTTTCCCACTCTCGCATCATGTTTTTCAAGTATTTTGTCAGCCGACTTTTTTCGACCAAATACGTAAACAAATCCAACCCTCAGAAGTGTAAGACGGCTTGGTTCATCGTCAACATCGCCAGAATCATCCATTTCTTGTCTGAGACGTCGATTATAATCATTAACCAGCTTGATTTTGCCAAAAAATCCAGCATCTCGATACTCATCAGACTGATAATTTCCATCCCACCTGTCTGGTTCAACTGGGTCTATGTCTTCATTGTCAATGTTTATAGAACGATATGTATATGCATATCCGCCATCAATCTCACGACACTCGGCATCTTCCTTTCGATCTTCGATGCGATTTACTAGACTTTCGTCAGCTTTTATTTCTTCATTTCGTGCATACGTACTATTTTTAATATCTTCGTAAGTTTCACTATCATCTGTACTGTCTCTGATTTCTTTCAAAAGTGGCTGCAACTCCGAATTAAGGCCATTTTTTTAATACCTCTATCTACCTCTTCGAATGACTTATTTGGTTTACTAATACCTTCGTTTTCTTCTTCAGTACCTGTTTTTATTTCTGGATCTTTCATGTTTGAATCGTAGCATAATCAGTATATATCGTCAATTTAAGCCATTTTGTGCCAAAGAAAAAAGGAGCCCTATTAGGAACTCCTTCTTTATAATTCGGCACCGTGCTAGTTTCCCGCTTGTGGCTATCATTCAAGCTAAAGCTTGAATGGCGAACCTCTTCGCTCGGTCAAAGATCAGCAAGCTGGTCTTTGACACTCACTTCATCGGTTCTTAATCGCCGTCGGGATTCTACCGTCACAAGCAGGAAATAACAAAATATCGAATTATAACAAAAACCCTCCTATTCGGAGGGTTGTTTGTATAATTCGGCACCGTGCTAGTTTCCCGCTTGTGGCAGTATAATCGCCGCTGTTGAGCTTGACTTCTGTGTTCGGAATGAGAACAGGTATTTCCTCAACGCCATGGGCACCGAATTGGTTGGAATAATCTATTCCAACCTA
>CAISVS010000034.1 GCA_903889015.1 uncultured bacterium
AGCCTTGCGAAGTCGAAAAAGCACTTCAAATTCCACAAGATAATTTAAACTTAGAGTTAAATAGCTGGTACCCTGGCTTATTTGCCGACAAACCAGCCCAAATAGTTTGTTTCCCCTACGCACAGCACTTCATATCAGACAACGTTGGCTATTCAAGTAGCCTAAAAAACAAAGATGAGCTGTTGGCGGCAATAAAATCGATTGAGTTTAAGAAAATCGCAACTCTTTCAACAAAATCATTCCGAATTATGTTTTTAGTTGGCGGTGCAGTTTCGTTTGTTACAACCGTCACACTTTTGACGTTACTAATTCTAAAATAATCTAACGCAACGCCGCCATTGTATAGCCTCGTGCCGCCAAACCTTCAACGATACATGGCATAGCTTCGGCAGTTGAGTAATGAGTCGAGTGCATCAATACACTGGCACCTGGGTAGGCTCCAGCCAATACGTTTGCACAAGTTGCCGACGAACTAAGCCCGCCAACTGTCGCATCTCTTGACGCATCATCCCACAAAATCAAGTGCAGATTATTAGCAGCGGCTGCGCTATATGTAGTCGCGCTACGATTGCCACCAGGCGGACGAAAATAAGTTGGTCGCACGCCAGTTATACCTTGAATCGCACTAATCGAATGGCTCATATCATTATTTTGCCAATCATAGCTACGATCACCGTAATCATACATAGCGTGTTCATAGCCATGCGATTGTACAGCATGACCTTCAGCAATCGCCCGTCGTAGCTGGGTAGCATCGGTATCAACCCTAACTCCAAGTTCAAAGAAAGTCACTTTAACGCCATAACAAGCCGCGTAATTCATAATACGATCAGCGTATGTCATACCGTCATCGTAAGTTAAATATATTGTACCTTTACTGCCGGCCGCCACTTGACTACGAGTACCAACAGAAACCGCATGATAATCAATTTGCAGTTCGTATGACCGAGGGCTGTCACCGTTTAAATTCAAAAATATATTTTTAGTATTACCGTTATTCAACCAATTACCGCCACTGCTAATTAAATACTGGCAACCGCCTAAAGTAGGTGCGCTATTACTGGTGTTGACATTACCGGCAATCTTAGCAACTAAATCATCCAATCTTGACGATGACCAATTAACATTAACACCCGCTGAGTCTTTATTGATATCAAGCAAAGCTAATAATTCCGGCGATGACACGGTTAAATGATAGCTGCCACTATTAACTGTGACTGGTTTTTCAACCAGTGATTTAATTTGATCGAGTTTAGGCTGCAAATCAGTCGCAAGCACATTTGCAGCAATGGTGTCCAAATAAACGTTTGTTGTTGTTAATCCGGCCGTTAACCACTTTGGCAACTCCGTACAATTTGAAGCTACGACAAATTTCGTCCCAAGTTGATCTGGTTTAATCTTGGCTGTCTGATCAAAATAGACCGAAGCATCCGTCGGATTAACCTGATCGATAGATATTGTCGACAATGACGCAGTACACTTTGTATTGTCATATTGTACAACCGTCTTTGGCAAATAACTTTTCCCGTCAGTTAACATACTAAATTTATCAGCCAAACTCCTTTTATTTAGATCCATTATCGACTGACTGACAACGCTAGTGTCAAACGAGACTCCCAAGTCACTGTAATTAAAACTCCACGTTTTATCACCATTAGTTAGTGTTATTTTGCGACTACCAAAATCTGACTTAAGGCTAATTAACTTATTATCAAGTTGACTTTTATCCAAATTGCCTAGATTCGTATCAAAAAATGTAACATAAGGATAAGTTTTGGCATCTGCCAATGATGACTGAACAAACCAAGATACTTTTGTCCATTGCCAAACGCAAAATGCGCCAATTAATACTACCAAGACAACAGGAACTGATATTAATATTAACTTTTTATGTTGTGCTAGTTTATTAAAAATAGACTTTGGAAACTTTATTTTATGAAATAACAACACTAATCTAGAATGAAATGACGGTCTGGGGGTTTTTACCGTGGTTTTTACTATTTTTTTCTTATGCTTTTTCATGGCCTTAATATCATTTAACCACAAGCTTAATAATATACATAATTATAATCTGTAAAGTTAACTGCTATAATGTCTATATATGCCAGATACTAACGAAAAACGTGAAATTTATGCTGAATTTTTGAGCGAACGTATTTATGGTGCGATTACCCTGCTAGCTGTTAATATCAGTTTATTAGTTAACATTTCAACTGTTACAATCGGACATGCATATGCCATGGTTATCTTTACGACATTAGGTCTTTGGGCCGCCAGTTTATTTGCATTTTTCATGTCATACAAGATTGTTCATGGACAATTAATACCACGGGCAAAACTAGCTCGCAGTGTCATTGCTCATCGCGGAATTCTTGATTCAGCCTTACCATCGATTATCCTATTAACCGTGGCTGCTTTCGGTATAATATCAATCGAAACCGCCCTAATTACCGACGTTGTTTTGGCAATGACGACAATGGCCGTCATGACAATTCAAGCTTCTAAATCAACCTACAGCAATATTAAAAACGCTGTAATTTCTGTCGCCATCCAGTTTGTTATCGGTGCGGCAATTATTGGTATTAAACTAGCTATCCACTAGGATTTTACAGAGACAAACTCTCTATAATTTATAGTTCATTCATTATGACGACTGGCTCAATGCTTTTTGTGTATTTCTCAAAATCAAACTTCTGCAAACCACTTGGCAGTATTGTCTCGACATTTGGATCAATAAAACCATGTTCAGCAACTTCAATTAATCCATGCGACGTACTAGCCAAATCAACTTTTTCATAATCATCGGCATTGGTAATATGAAAGAAAAATTCCAAATACTCTTTTTCACTATCGCCAAATTGCTGAATATATAATAATCGTCCGATTTGTGGCGCTACGCCGGTCTCTTCAATCATTTCACGGTGCAATCCAGTCAACAAATCCTCACCATCATCCAAACCACCGCCTGGCGTTGACCAGTAATTACGAGCACCATCTTTACTTTTTAGTTTTTGGGCAAATATTTTACCATTTTTATATATAATACCGCGCACATTAATTCGTCGCTGAGACATGCTTTTACTTCTTTATGATTACTGGTTATTTTATAAAGACGCTATTGGTTCGGCTCGTCCAAACGTGTGCGCATAGTGGATCCTATCGGATCATATTAAGCTTATTATATCATCTATTTAATAAACTTCGAGAACGAATCAAGCAAAGCAATGTCTGAATCTAATAGTTCGAAATCATAAATATCTGCGTTCTCTATAATTCTGTTTTCATGGACAGACTTAGGTAAAGTTGCGATATCTTTTTGAATGCACCAACGCAGCAGAATCTGAGCCGGTGACTTTTTATACTTTTCAGCAATCGACAATAATTTAGCATCATTCAAATTATTGCCGCGTGTCAGCGGACTGTACGCCTCCATCGCAATGCCGTTATTTTTACAAAACTCA
>CAISVS010000035.1 GCA_903889015.1 uncultured bacterium
ACAATTGATGCGATTAAAACCGTAGGCAAGGCAAAACCACTCAAATGGCGAGATTTCATGACTTAATTGTAGCATAAGAAGTATTGCAAAAGCAAAGAATATCAGTGGTCAATCTTGGCAGAAATAACTGTTTTATAATATTTCAATAAATCACTATTTTGTTTTGAAATATCCCACTGCATAGGTTGACGTGTTAATAAATCAGCGTTACCTTTCAGCGACGAGAACGGTGCACTCTGCGACATACCGATTTCAGTACCATAATAAATAACCATCGGATCATTTAACGAAAGTTGTAAGTCAATCGCCCGCTTTAGCTTATCAACATCTCCATCGCACAAAAAAAGAAATCTTTCCATATCATGGTTATCCAAAAAGTTGATATAGGTAATTTCTCGTTTCAAATTATTATACTTTTTGATAATTTTTTGTTTATATCGAACGTTATCGTTAAAGGCATAATTTTTAAAATATTTAACCGTTTTAAAATCCAATACGCCATCAAGAATCCCAACGTAACTTTGATAAAGAATTGTTTTTAGTCGGAATAACCATATTAAATATTTATACTTAGATTTAATTGTTTTTAGTTCGCTAAATTTTATACCATCAAAACAAGCTTCACCAAAAAACACAGCATTAGGAAATTCCAAACGCAAAGGACTGATCAATTTTCGTAAATTATCGTTTGATACTCCTACGACATGATCAAGTCGCAAACCATCGAATCCAATTGATAACCACTTTTTAGCAGCGCCTTGAATATGCAATCGAGTTTGATTATTATCCATATTCAGTTTCGGTAACATGCCATAGCTCAAAAAACATCGATAATCACTTGGCCATTTTTTAAATATAAACCAATTGCGATATTCACTATCTTTATTCGCAACAGCGTCTTTAAAAAATGGATGATCATTCGAACAATGATTAAAAACAAAATCAGCAATCACTTTAATTCCTAAATTATGAGCAGATTCAATCAAATCACTGACGTCTTTTTCGGTTCCAAAATGTTCGTCAACGCCATAAAAATCAGTAATTCGATAACCATGATAATCAACACCACTATAAAATGGCGTTATCCATATGGCATTTACACCCAAGTCTTTGATATAAGGTAATTTATCAATAATACCCCGAATATTACCGCCAACATAAACCGGCTGATCAGATTTGCTAGTATCAGTGAACCCAGCAAATCTGTCAATGAATATTTCGTAAATTACTGCGTTATCAAGCCAAGACATACTTTAACTATATCACTATAAAAAGCCACTAAAACAAAAAAGGAGGTTGGCGGGTATCGGGGAGGGATTGTTTAATGAAAAAGTGTTGTATTTAGCTATGTAGCTAAAAAGACTTTTTGATTAACAATCACCTCACCCGATACCCAGACAAATTTTGTCGACTGATAGCCAACTAACTTGTCTTTGTAGCGTCGATCCTTAGACCAACACTACTTCTATTTTAGCCCTATTCTGTCTAATAACAATAGCTGTATCTGTTATTTTAGTTACTTACTTAGATTGAAAAATACTTTTTCGCCGTTATATTGGGCTGATGCACCTAGTTCTTCTTCGATTCGTAGTAATTGATTGTATTTAGCAACACGATCGGTTCGTGATGGAGCGCCAGTTTTGATCTGACCAGCATTAACTGCAACTACTAAATCCGAAATTGTTGTGTCTTCGGTTTCACCTGATCGGTGTGATACAACCGTCGTCATACCAGCCCGATTTGCCATCTGAATGGCATCCAAAGTTTCGGTCAACGTACCAATTTGGTTTAACTTTATTAGAATTGAATTTGAAGTTTTGGTGTCAATTCCCTTTTTCAAACGTTCAGTATTAGTTACAAACAGGTCATCGCCAACAATTTGAATTTTGCTGCCTAATTTATCAGTCAATTTTTTCCAACCATCCCAATCTTCTTCGGACAAACCATCTTCTAGTGAAATGATAGGATATTTTTCAACCAGTTCAGCGTAATAATTAATTAATTCTTCGGTTGTAAAGAATTGTTTAGACTTCCAGAAGTAGTATGAACCATCCTTGCCCGCTTTTTTAGCCTCTTCGAACATTTCAGTTGCAGCTGCGTCGATTGCAATCTTGAAATCAATTCCAGGTTTGTAACCAGCTTTGTCGATTGCTTCAACAATCAATTGCAATGCTTCTTCGTCTTTGCCCAGATTTGGCGCAAAACCACCTTCGTCGCCAACTGAAGTTGCCAGACCTTTGGCTTTTAGGACTGACTTTAGATTATGGAAAACTTCAGCACATTGGCGTAAGCCTTCAGCAAAGCTAGTGGCACCGATTGGCATAATCATAAATTCTTGAATATTAACACTGTTGTCTGAATGCTTGCCACCGTTTAAGATGTTCATCATCGGCACAGGTAGTTCTTTGGCATTAACGCCACCAACATATTTGTACAAACTTACACCCAGCATGTTTGCAGCGGCCTTGGCAACCGCCAATGACACACCCAAAATTGCATTAGCACCAAGTTTGCCTTTGTTATGCGTGCCGTCCAATTTAATCATCAAATTATCAATTTGAACTTGCTCGAAAACATCCATGCCGATAACAGCTGGTGCGATAACTTCATTAACGTTTTTAACAGCCTTTAATACACTTTTACCTAGGTACATTGTACTATCACCATCACGAAGTTCAACCGCTTCAAAAGCCCCAGTTGAAGCGCCTGAAGGCACAGCTGCGCGACCGAAAGCACCACCGACTAATCTGACATCAACTTCAACAGTTGGATAACCGCGTGAATCTAATACCTGACGCGCATGAACTGATTCGATTGTTTTATTTTGTTTCATATTTTCTCCTTATTTAAATTCTATTAAATTATTACCGGTCATTTCAGTCGGAATCGACTCGCCAATTAATGTCAGCAAAGTCGGTGCAATATCGCACAACTTGCCATCACTAATGCTTTTTATTCGGTCTGAA
>CAISVS010000036.1 GCA_903889015.1 uncultured bacterium
ACGGAATGGGTTATAATTGTAATTATGTTTAAAGCTTACGTCCAAAAACGATTAGAAAAATACGTCAAAGAATATTTTGTCCAGCACCCCGAGATTAAATTAGTTGTCGTAACTGGTAGTGTTGGTAAAACCAGCACCAAAGTTGCTATTGCAACTGTGTTGTCCGAACGTTTCAGGGTACGTTTGCACGAAGGTAATCATAATACTCATATGAGTACACCTTTGGCAGTGTTAGGGATTGAATATCCTGAACAGTTAAAAAGTGTTAGGGCATGGTTAGAGGTTTTTAAGGCTGCCAAAGAACGTATTGCAGCCCCAACTGACGTTGATGTGATCGTTCAAGAACTTGGGTCAGATCGAATTGGTCAAGTCCAACATTTTAGCACCTATCTACAACCAGATATTGGTGTCGTGACGGCTGTTTCGCCCGAACACATGGAGTATTTTCGTGACATGGAGGCCGTAGCCCGCGAAGAATTAGCCGTGGCCAACTTTTCACAGATTGCGCTAATTAACAGGGATGATGTTGACGAAATGTATGCCAAGTATTTGACTAATGGCAATGTAAATACTTATGGAACTAGTAATATTTCAGAGTATCACTTTATCAGCCAAGATTACACGGCGGATGGTGGCCATATTGGTGCTTTTGTAGCGCCAGAATGGCAAGACCCAGTACCAGCTGAAGTTCATGTTATCGGCGAACATCCATTACGTCCAGCGGTTGCCGCTGGTGCGGTTGCTGTCAAATTAGGCCTCAGTGCGACCGAAGTTGCTAGTGGTTTATCTAAAATTAGGTCGCTTCCTGGACGAATGAACATTTTGCGCGGTGCCGAAAATACGACGATTATCGATGATACCTATAATTCCAGTCCTTTGGCGGCCGAATCGTCAATGCGCGAATTATATCGATTGTCTGTACCACAACGAATTGCGGTGCTGGGCAGTATGAACGAATTTGGCTTAACTTCACAAGTCGAACACGAAGTACTGGGAAAATTGTGTGACCCAAATGGACTGGCGTGGGTAATAACGGTTGGCGACGAAGCTGAAAAATATTTGGCACCTGCTGCAAGGGCGCGTGGTTGCCAAGTAAAAAGTTTCAAAAATTCTTTGCAAGCTGGGGCTTTTGTTCGCAGTGTCATAGAACCAGGTGCTGCCATCTTGTTCAAAGGCTCGGAAGGCGGTATTTATCTGGAAGAAGCCGTCAAAGTCGTCTTACATTCAACTGCTGACGAAGCTAAATTAGTGCGTCAATCACCAGAGTGGATGGCACGCAAAAATGCCTTTTTCTCTGAAAATAATTAGTCAGCCTTATATAACAGAGGTATTTTTGATATACTAAGTTTAATATGAAGCGCTATAATCCAACCGAAATCGAACAAAAGTGGCAAGACGTATGGGAACGTAACGGTACCTACAAAGTCGACTTTTCAGACCACAGCAAACCTAAATATTACGGAATGAGCATGTTGCCTGGTATTACTGGCGCTGGTATTCACACTGGACACGGCCGAACTTTTCAATTTAGCGATATCAAGGTGCGCGCTAAACGTCAGCAAGGTTACAACGCTTATAATCCTATCGGTTGGGATTCTTTTGGTTTGCCGGTTGAAAATTATGCGATTAAAATTGGCAAAACGCCACGTATTGCACATGATGAAGCCAAAGTTAATTTTAAAAAGCAATTAAAACGATTAGGTTACAGCTATGACTGGTCCAAAGAAATCAGCACGGCTGATCCGTCATATTACAAATGGACGCAGTGGATATTTAATCAGTTATATAAACATGATTTGGCTTACCAAAAGCAAAGTCCGCAGTGGTGGTGTGAGACCGATCAAACTGTCTTGGCAAACGAGCAAGTAATTGATGGCAAATGTTGGCGTTGTGGCAATCAAGTATCAAAGAAAAATCTAAAACAATGGTTTTTCAAGATTACTGAATACGCTGACGAAATG
>CAISVS010000037.1 GCA_903889015.1 uncultured bacterium
GAGGTCACATTTACACACATCAATTTGATGCATATCGTCTGATCTCAAGTCTTCCCATCGTACCACTAGCTCTCGCCTGCTGTAAAGTGGTATCTGTTGTTGTTTTTGCAATAAATAGAACCTCTTACGATGCACTTTTTATTGCGTATCGCCAGAGGTTCATTTGAACATTCGCTAACTTCCAATAACTATACTCTACAGGAATGACTTTTGCAAGGGTTTTCGGGCTAAATTATTATTGGTTTTTCTTTTGAATTTTTACCGCTGTGCCGTAGGCTGCGACTTCGTTCATAATATTGTATATATCGCCGGTGTCAAAACGCATGGCTAAAATGGCATTCGCCCCTTTATCGGCGGCTTCTTGTCGCAATCGATCCATCGCCATTTCACGACTGTCGGTCAACAGCTTCGTTAAACCAGCCGATTCCCCACCGAAGATTGTGCGAAAACTCGATCCAATATTGCTGAAGATGTTGCGGCTGCGAACAACTAGACCAAATACCTCGCCGAACACCTCAACCACCTCATAACCTGAGATGTCATTTGTCGTCACTACTAATATGTCTTTTGTGTTTGGCATAGTTGTTCTCCTATATATATTTGTTATTTTTTTAATTACCATATTGCGTTTCGCATGATTGCAAACCTTTTGCAGCGTCGTCTAGTGCCTGATAGGTTGCTTTTGCATCAAAATTATAGGCGCCCGAGTAACGTAGTGCATTATTCGCACTATCTTGCATTTGCTTATAAGGGGCTTCGCACGTAGCAAGAGCTTGAGGATTATACTTTGATTCTAATTGCTGTGGCTGTTGTCTACCACTAAAAGCTATGAAAAACATAACTGGGTAACCAAGTATTAATATGATTATTATTACGGTTTTCAATTTTGATTTTTCGCGACTATCCATAATATTATTTTACTCCTTTTAGATTTTGCTTCTTGTAATTCTCTCTTCTCTCGCGATTAACTTTTGCTTGCCTAAACTTTGCCATCGGGCGAAAAACGGTTACCATTCGTATCCACTCGTAACAAAGGTAAATAACGTACAATATTTTTCTAAAAACATTGTATCTCTTTAAATGACCAACGACGCGGATGCGATTTTGTGAAATAGTAATCTTGGAAATGTATTGAGTACCCGTGATATCTGAATACCTAAGGCGGAATGTTAATTTTTTCTGACTCATCATACTATGTGCTAGGATACCTGGAGTAAAAAAGCCGCCAACCCTGCTATTCGACATATCAAATGGCACTGTCTTTCCTTCTAGCACTAAATCAACTGGTTCAAATTTTAATACAGCGTGGATTGATTTATTGGGCATTACTTTGTCACCTTTAATAAAAGTCATGTCATCTAAATAAGTTGTGTAATAATTTTCAACCCTCACATTTAACGCCGCACCATGACCAACATTTTCAACCTGGACACTTCCCCCTCCTCCGACTACAGAATACCTTAGCACAAGTACTGGTGAAGAACTTAGTATATTTGACCGGGCAGTTTCTCTTAATGCACGAAGTGATACAACAATCGTAATTATGAGCAAGAAGAAGGTAAACATAGTGAATAAATCTGTCAGCGGCCAACCGTTTAACAGTATCTGTTCCGCGCCATTCTTAACCTGGAATATCATCGGTGTCATAGTTCAATAATACACCAATTCTTGCTTAGTGCATTTCGAGGTTAGGATAAAACATAAAAAGGGATTTGGTCACGGATAATTTGCTTTGCAAATTTCCGCTACCCCGCCTCAGTCGGTGACGTTCGTCATCCGGCTTCCGGCCTTGCGAACCGCCGACGTGGCGGTTCTCACCTCCGACCTCTTCCTTATCAGAGAAGCGCTCTAACCAACTGAGCTAGCCGCCCGTATATTCGGAAATCTCCCGAATAAGTTCTTGGTGGAGTAGTTCAGACTTTCGCCTGATCTAAACTTTAGGGACGGTTCCTATTCCACAATAACCGCCCCAAACAGCATTATCTGATATTTTTCGCCTCAAAAAATCGCCTAGCCATCTCGTCTTCGGTTAGTGATTTGTAATTACTAAATCTCACCAATGGAATGCCTGCGTTCTGAAACATACGTTCAACTTCTTGGTCACGTTCTTGGCGGTTTTTGTAAGTATGTGTGTAATCATCCAATTCAACCGCATAAACTGGCTTTAAGGACTGCTTGTCACATAATACATAATCAACAGATTTTCCGTTAATATGTTTGAATGCGGCTTTCCAATTTTGACCTGTAACCTTTTCATCCAAAACCGCAGACAGATGGGCTTGAGGAAAAATATAATATCTATCACCAGCAACTTTATCAAGCATCCGAAAAAATTCACCTTCAGATTTTGTCATATAATATTGCTTTGCATGATATTTATAAACTGTCTTTTTAATTTCAGCCGTATTTGTTTTTTTACTAAACAGTTCAATATACAGGCCCAGCCCACCAATGCAGATTACTGCAATATAAAATAGATTATTCATAAGCTTAATAATAACAGGACTAACACAAAATAACACTTCTAGAGCACCGTCCTTGAGAAGTGTTATTTTGTGCATGTTTTTTTATTAACCTACTTTTTATTCCAAGGTCGAAAATTAACCATCGTTTCAATATCATGTAAAGTACCATCAAATGTCAGTATACGGTCGTCCAAACCGGTTATTCCAAAGCTTTGACAATTTTAGCGAACATCACTTCCAATTTTGACAAGTCCATCGTTTCCGCTGCGATTCGTGAAGCCTCGTCGTTTTCATCACCGACAACAAGA
>CAISVS010000038.1 GCA_903889015.1 uncultured bacterium
CGATGAATTAAAACAAATCGAAGACTTGTTGCCACTCTTGCCCGACCTATTAAAACCAGGCGGGCGAGTCGGCATCATTAGCTTTCACAGCCTAGAAGACCGATTAGTTAAACGTTATTTCAAAGATCAGTTTGACGAAGGAATTCAGGCCGTGCTGCAGCCATTGACCAAAAAGCCAATCGCCGGAAGCATTTATGATGTTCACAACCCGCGATCACGTAGCAGTAAGTTACGTGCCGCAGTGAAAAAATAAAACAAACAAAAAGAAAGGGCAAAAAAATATGCCAGTTCGAATCTCAGTACAGTACGCAGACGTCACTCAAGTAGTGAACGTTCGCAGCATCTAACAACAACTTACCCCGCTCATTTTTAGAGCGGGGTACCAAAAACCAAAACAAAAATAAAAAAGAAGTCTATTAAAAATGTCTTATCAACGTAATCAAAATTTTAGCAGTCGACGTCAGCAAAATTGGTCTCGTAACCAAAATACCGTTGCTTATGTTTCAGCTATCAAACTTGGACCTGTTACTCATACTGTGCTGATTGCACTGATGATTACTATCCTTGGATTGATATATTTGACGCAAGCAACCCGCGCTACTAGTTACGACTACGCGACTCAAAAAATCGATAGTCAAATCGCTGAACTTAATACCCAAAAAAGTGATCTTGAAATTGAAAATAATAAGTTGAATTCACTTGAAGCTGCAAAAAACAGCACTGTGGCAACAACTATGACGGCACCAGCAACAACAACTTACGTTCAACAGTAAAATACTTATGAAATTAGAATTACAAAAAGGCAGTCGATCCAAAATTTTAGCGGCTGTAGTGTTAAGTACTATGGCTGTCTTTGTTGGGCGACTGTTTTATTTGCAGATTATTCAGCATGGGTTTTATGTTGATGTGGCGAATAAAGAACAGGTTAAAAGATTAACGATTCCGGCTAAACGAGGTTTAATATACGCTATGGATGGTCAAGATCCAGTGCCGTTGGTCATGAATCAAACAGTATATACTGTTTTTGCCGATCCACAGACAATTAAAGATGACGCCAAGATTATTGACACGATAAAACGCATAGCTGGAGGCAATGCCAGAGATGGATTGCAGGCGCTTCTGGATAAAAAAGATAGTCGTTACCAGATTTTAGCGACTAAAGTTACACGTGTTCAGGCTGATAAAATTAAAGCTGAAGATTTAAGTGGAATTGGGTTTCAAGAAGAGTCACAGCGCGTTTATCCTGAAGGATCACTGGCGGCGCAAACTTTAGGTTTCGTCGATTACAGTGGGACTGGTCGTTACGGAATTGAGGATAAATTAAATGATAGGCTGACTGGAAAAGATGGTTTATTACAATCAGTGACCGATGTTAGCGATGTTCCACTAACAATCGGTAACAACAATATTAATAAGCCAGCGGTTAATGGTGACAATATTGTTTTGAGCATCGATCGTAATGTACAGTCTCATGTCGAACAGGCTTTGGCGGATGGTTTGAAAAGGACTGGTGCCACCAAAGGCAGCGCAATTGTAGTTGACCCACAAACTGGTAAAATTATGGCGATGGCTAATTTGCCAACTTTTAATCCCGCTAAGTTTAATGAAGTTACAGACCCAGCTGCATTTAATAACGGCGCTGTTTCATCACCATACGAACCAGGTTCGGATGTTAAAACTTTGACAATGGCAACTGGGATAGATAAAGGTGTCGTAACGGCTAATTCAACCTATGTAAATACAGACCATATTCAAGTTGATGATCGCACGATATCTAATGCTACACTCGGACAAACAGGCACAATTACTTTTCAGCATGCTTTAAACTGGTCACTAAATACCGGTTTTGTGACTGTCGCGCAGCTATTGGGTGACGGTACGAATATTACTCGTGGTGCTCGCGATACAATGTACGACTACTTTTATAATCGATTTCACCTTGGTCAATTAACAGGTATTGAAGTAGCAGGTGAGGTAACTGGGACTATTATTTCGCCAGATGAAGTTGATGGTAATGCTGTAAAATACTCAAATATGTCATTCGGCCAGGGATTGGATGTCACGATGGTACAGGTTGTGGCTGCCTTTAGCTCATTAGTAAATGGTGGAAAATATTATCAGCCGACAGTTTTGGCTGGTGTTATGGATACAAATGGAAAATATGTACCAAATAAAGTTACGTCTAGCCCGTCAAATCCAATCTCGGCATCAACCGCTAGCCAACTTCGTGAGATGACGCATGTTGCCAGAAGTACTTTCTATTCCGGCGTTGATAAACAGGGTTATTATACCGGCGGTAAAACCGGTACATCACAGGTGGTAAAAAACGGTGGATATGCTGACGATGAATCGGTTGGAACTTATTTAGGCTATGGCGGTAGCGCTGATTTGTCCAGATATGTCATAATGGTACAGGTATCTGGTGACCATAAAACTTTACAGGGTGCCAGAGACGCGTTACCAATTTTTACAGATATATCTAACTGGATGCTTGATTATTTAAAGATACAGCCGAAAGGGTAAAATGGACACATTATTGACTGATTTAACACATGGAATGACGAATACTTTTTTGCAAAGCTTAGGTGCTTTTTTACTGGCAATGTTATTTACGCCAGTTTATACGTATTTGGCTTATCGATATAAATTTTGGAAGAAACAGCGTACCAATAGCACTACAGGTGAAAAATTAGAAGTATTTAATAAATTACACGCTGAAAAGTTTAAACGCAATATTCCAACAATGGCTGGTGTTATTTTTGTTAGCGCAATTACGATTATTACTTTGATATTTAATATGGATAGGGGACAAACTTGGTTGCCACTAGCGGCGCTGGTGGGCGGTGGGTTTGTCGGCCTATTGGACGATATTATTAATGTTCGTGGTCACGGTCAGGGAGTAGCCGGTCTTAGGTCAAGTTTGAAATTTGTCATGATTTCGGCGATTGGATTAGCGCTGGGTTGGTTCTTTTTTGTAAAATTAGGTGTTAATTTTGTTCATGTACCGTTTTTGGGTGATTATAATTTAGGTTGGGCAATCGTTCCGATATTTGCATTTGTTGTTGTTGCTACGAGTAACGCTGTAAATATTAGTGATGGTTTGGATGGATTGGCTGGCGGGTTACTAGCGATTAGCTTCGGTACTTTTGGTGTAATTGCCTTATTACGGGGTCAGCCGTTATTATCTGGCTACTGTTTTACGGTTTTGGGCGCGTTATTTAGCTATCTGTGGTTTAATATTTATCCAGCTAGGTTTTTTATGGGTGATGTCGGTAGCTTTGCGCTAGGCACGTCACTTGGTGTTGTTGCAATGCTGACAAATACGTTGTTTTTGTTGCCAATAATCGGTATCGTATTCGTAGCCGAAGCTGGATCAAGTTTGATTCAAATTATCAGCAAGCGTGTCTTTAAGCGAAAAATATTTATTTCGGCACCTGTACACCAACATTTGGAAGCGACTGGCTGGCCTGAGACAAAAGTTACAATGCGTTTTTGGGTAATTGCTGATGTAGCAGCCTTTATTGGTGTCTTTTTGGCGATTGCTGGAGGAAATATCTAACGTGAGGATGGCGGTGGGTCGTAAAGGGTATTTTCAATCCTTGTCTGAAGAGGCTCAGTTTGCTGATAAAACTACAGTTCGTCGTCATAGGCCAGATTATCAATTAGTGCTTTATATGGGCCTTTTGATGATGGTTGGATTGATTATTATGTATGCGATTGGGCCGCAGCGGGCAAATGTGTTGAATAATGCCTATGGTAGTGATTACAGTGGCACTTATTTTTTTGTTAAACAGCTTATTAGCTTGGGGTTAGCCTTGGCAGCCTTTGGCCTTATGGCGTCTATTCCTTATACTTTGCTAACTAAGCATGCCAGTAAGATATTAATGGTTGCATTTGGCGCTTGTGCGTTGCTGGCTGTTGCCGGATGGGCTAATATGAGCATCGCTCAACAGACATTGGGAGCGACACGTTGGTTTAATCTGGGGGCGCTAGGTAGTTTTCAGCCAGCTGAATTGGTAAAATATGCAATTTTAATCTTTATGGCTGGATTTTTGGGTGGAAAGGTAAAACAAGGAAAATTAAATGATGTGAACGCAACGTTGTATCCTTTGGCGATAGTTGCAGCTATTGCCGTGTTGTTTATCGTTATTATTCAAAAAGATTTTGGGACAGGAGTGTCTTTGGTAGGAATAATCGTTTCAATGCTGGTTGTTAGTGGTTTGAATTTTAAAAATGCTGGCAAAATATTATTATTAGTTTTGTTAATTGGTGGAGTTTTAATTTTTAGTGCACCACATCGAATCGACAGATTTGTAACGTTTTTGAACGGCGATAATTCATCTCAGACCGACCCCAATAGTTATCACGTTGATCAGGCGAAATTGGCAATTGGTACTGGCGGATTATTTGGTGTTGGTGTCGGTAATAGTATTCAAGCGACAGGTTATCTGCCTGAAGCCATCAATGACTCGGTGTTTGCAATTATTGGTGAAACTTTTGGGTTTGTCGGACTAGTGACGGTTTTGGCATTATTTACAGCGCTTTTAATACGATTGTTGGTGTTAATGGATCATTTGGTTGATGTTAGATTAAAGTTATTAGTCGCTGGAGTCTTTGGTTGGTTTGGTTCACATGTTATTCTTAATGTAGCATCAATGGTTGGTTTGATACCGTTAACTGGTATTACGCTGCCTATGCTAAGCTTTGGCGGCACAAGTTTATTGTTTATTGCTGCCGCACTTGGATTAGTGTTCCAATTGTCACGTTATACCGTTCATCCATCAAGTTTAAAGGAGGCAGCACGATATGAAGATTCTAGCAGTCGGCGGGGGATCAGGCGGTCACGTCACACCAGTCGTAGCGGTTTTACGCGAAATTAGGCAATTGCACCCAAGGTCTGAAATTAGGTTTTGGTGTGATAATAAATTTGCCGAACAATCTAGGGCTATTATGGGCCATTTTGATTCTAATTTGCCAGTCCAAACGATTATTGGCGGCAAATTTAGGCGCTATAATCATGTTTCAATGTGGCGTCAATTATTATGGCCATCAG
The DNA here is from genome assembly GCA_903889015.1 of uncultured bacterium. Classification (GTDB taxonomy): domain Bacteria; phylum Patescibacteriota; class Saccharimonadia; order Saccharimonadales; family Saccharimonadaceae; genus UBA1547. Next base: position 5,054 of record CAISVS010000038.1, read on the forward strand.
TTGTGTTGATGAATATACGCGACGCATTTTTGGTTGGAGTTGGATTTATTCAAAGCATTATAAAATTGATTATTTGGCGTCCAGATGTTGTTTTTACTAAAGGTGGCTATGTTTGCTTGCCAGTTGGTTTGGCGGCTAAGTTGCTAGGTATTCCACTGGTAATTCATGATTCTGATGCTCATCCTGGGCTAACAAATCGAATACTTGGCAAATGGGCAGCTGATCAAATTGCCACCGGTGCACCATTGGAATATTATGATTATCCTGTTGAAAAATCGCATTACGTTGGCATTCCAATTTCGACTGATTTTCATGAATTTAGCGACAACCAACGTATCACTGCTAAACAACAGTGGGGAATTAACAGCCATTATCCCCTGATTGTAGTGACTGGTGGTGGGCTTGGGGCGGGCCGGATCAATAATACTGTGGCCCTAATATTGAATGAACTATTAAAACTAGGATCAGTCGTTTTGATTTCAGGTACTAGCCAATATGATGAGCTGCGATCGCTGACGCCACCAAATAGTGATAGATTCCAATTAATTTCGTTTGTATCCAAAGACATGGCGTCATTATTGGGGGCGGCTGACGTTGTGGTAACGCGTGCCGGTGCAACAACTATTTTGGAACTTGCCGCACTTGTAAAACCAACAATATTGATACCAAATGGCAAATTAACCGGTGGACATCAGTTAAAAAATGCAGCTGTTTATTTAAAAGCTGATGCGGTGGTAGTCGTTGATGAGAATGAAATGTTAGAAAAACCTAGTATATTAGTCTCTGCAGTAGCTGATATTTTGTCTAATCCAAAGCATGCTCGACAGATGGCGTTAAACTTTGCTAGTTTTGTACGTCCAAATGCGGCCAAAGATGTTGCTAATATGATAGTCCAAAGCATCAAATAGTCTATAATAGACATAAGTAATATGAAGTTGTTAAATAAAAAAAAGTCTGACATTCCCAGACGACGTTTAGTTGAAAATAATACCGATAAAGTCGTTTCTTCGTCGGATATTTTTCGTCGTAATCGAACTTTATCAGGTACGACTTTAAATAATTTTGGCGGTACTAATATTAAGCCGTCTGATTTAGAATCAAACAGAAAGCATGCTCATCATTTAGTAAATCATCGTCGCAAAGTGCTAAGCTTGTTGACTGTTGTTTTGATCGCGGCTTTTTTGTTGTGGACTTTAGTTAGCAATTTGACGGCATCAGTTGTTATTACGGTGTCAAATACGAACCTTCCAAAGACAGTTGATTCATCTAGGTATATCAAAGTCATTCAAGAATATTTAGATCATAATCCATTAAGTCGATTACATTTTATGCTTGATCAGACATCATTAAATGACTATGTATCATCTAAATTGCCAGAGGTTTTAACTGTTTCGCAGCGTTTTATGGTTGGTATTGGCGAAACGGATTTTACGATTAAGTTTAGGACGCCGATGGCTGGTTGGAAGATGAATGAAAAGCAATACTTTGTCGACTCAAATGGTATTGCATTTGAGCAAAATTGGCTCACGGCACCCGATGTTCAAATTGTTGATAACAGCGGCGCATCGCCACAGGGGAGTGTAGCTGTTGCTAGTAACCGTTTTCTAGGCTTTATTGGCAAAATTGTATCTCTATCAAAGATTAGTGGTTATACCGTTACTCAGGCTGTTTTACCTGTTAATACGACCCGTGAATTGGATATAAACGTCAAAGAGAGTAACATTATGGTAAAGTTATCGATTGACCGCCCAGCAGGGGAGCAGATAGAAGATATGAACCAAGCATTAAAGTATTTTGTTAGTGTTGGTCAGTCGCCGCAATATATTGATATTCGTGTCAGCGGCAAAGCTTTCTATAAGTAATTAAAAAGGGTACCCCGCCCGCCTATTACATGTTCTATATTTGTTCGTATTTATTGAAATATTATACATTAAAAAATAGGGCAAAAAAACATATTCAAATACAATTCTCAGAAAAAGCAAATGCTAACGGGTAGGGATAGCAGGGGGCAGAAAAAAATATGCTATGCTGTGGATAACTGGAAATGTCAAATATGGCTGTAATGGCTATTGAAATTTGGCTATTAAAATATGGCATAGTGCGTTTAGCAGTTGCAGCGTGACAATGCTAAACAAATAATTGGATACATACAGTAATGTGAAAGTGTTAAAATTGTAATACCCCTACTTTTAAGTGGAAGTGCCTAATTCGATATTAGATAAGACACATGTGAATACCTGTTTGGATAATATATCTAATGTCGTAAAAGGTATATTGTGCGACGTTAAGACTGTGTGTGGATCGTGAATGTGGTTACTATTCTTTTTGCTATTTATGCCCACCAATTTTTGATTTCGACCAACCACTTTCCTGTGACTTGCCCGTGCCTGACTTTCGCATCGTTTTGTATGCCATTGTCCTATTTGTGCATTAATTATTTATAGTTTGTAAATTATTGTATGTTACTTATCAACGGCTAATTTTCGCACCGTGGCGTATTTAGTGTTAATTATGATTATATTTACTGTGTTCTATATTTGTTCGTATATTCTTACAACCTTGCTGTTTCATTATACACCACCCCTCCATCCCATCATTCCTCTGAATATCCTGTTTGTCTGAC
>CAISVS010000039.1 GCA_903889015.1 uncultured bacterium
CAAACAAATCACGGACGCGACTAGCACCAACACCGACGAACATTTCAACGAATTCCGAACCCGAAATCGAGAAGAATGGCACATTGGCTTCACCAGCAACAGCGCGAGCCAACAAAGTTTTACCTGTTCCTGGACTACCGACCAGCAGTACACCGCGTGGAATCTTGGCGCCTAATGTTTCATACTTTTTGGGATGTTTCAAAAAATCAACTACTTCTTCTAAATCTTGTTTAGCTGAATCATTACCGGCAATATCGGCAAAAACAACTTTTTCTTTGTCGACACCATATAATTTGGCTTTTGATTTGCCAAACCCCATGGCTTGATTGTTTTGACCCTGTGCCTGGCGCATCATGTAAGTAAAGAAACCAGCGATTAAAATCACAGGCACAATAATTATTGCCAAATTCCACAACGTATCACCTGTCGTCGATGGTTGTAAAATTGTTAATTCAACTGGTGCATCAGCTTTCAAACCTTGAGCTTGGATACTACTGCCACTTTGAATAACAGACTTTTCAGTTGGTGTGGTGCCGCCCTTTACAGTAGCTTTGACATCTTGACCTTGAATTTCAAGCTTGGAAATTTTACCAGAATTGGCGTCACTGATTATCGTTGATATCGGTACATCTTTCAAATTATCGTGAGGTGTCAAAAAAGATGCACCCAACAGAACTGCAAATATAACGATTGCCCAAAATAGAGACAAACGCAGCAAATTACCAGGTTTCTTGTTAATAGTTGGACTTTTCATAGCCATAAAAATTAAATGTTCCTTTCGATTAGATAAACACAGCGGATATTCTGTACTTATTTTAACAGTTTAACTGTAAAATTACGAGCCGTGAAAGCAATTTTTACACCATTACCAGCATCATATGCCTTGCCTGGCAGTATCGTTTTAATAGCATGCAACGCTTTTAATAATTGCGGTCGTGTTAAACGCGCCTTAACAATATGTCGCAAACACTCCATGCCAGTTTTTGAATCGATATGAATAAAAAAGTATCGACTGTAATCAGGACCGTCGCCAACTAACTTCCCAACCTCTTGTTTAATCTGTTTTTTCAAAGCCTTTTGATGTTCCCACAGCCCCAATAACTGTCTTTTTTTATCATCGTCCAATTCGGCCGTCTGGCGCCTAATCCGATTGCGTAAATATTTGTCATCGGCATTTGTACTATCTTCACGCCAAGTTAAGCCGTTATTTTTAGCATATTCAATAATTTCAGCCTTGGTGAGACCTGTCAGCAAACGAATAATATCCGAGTCCAACACCGCCAAACCGCGCCAACCAGTACCGCGCGACAAATTAATAGCAATTGTTTCAACTACGTCATCAGAGTGATGCGCCGTAACTAACTGAGCATTATGTTTTTTGGCAACTGATCGTAAAAATTCATATCGCCTAGACCTAGCTTTGTCTTCACTGGTATCGGGACCTAATTCTTCACGCTTGGTTTCAAATTTCATGCCATATTTATTGGCCAATCCAGCCACAAAAACCGCATCAATCCCAGAATCATGGCGAATTCCATGGTCAAAATGCGCTACAATCACTTCAAAGCCATCATGTTTAGACAATATATCTAACAGCACAACCGAATCCACACCACCACTGACCGCCAAGACATATTTGTTCATATTATATAGTATAAGATGACAATTAGAATTTAGCTATAAGTATCTTGTACTGCCAAACGGAATTTTGACAGTGACAGTTTCGTTACTTTCCAGTGTGTCGGCTGAATGAACCGTCCGTTCGCCAAATCGTCGATTAATATCATCAATGGCGCTAACCAGCTGCTGTTCACGGGCTAACATATCGCCAAATAAACTTAACTGGTCGTTATTGTTATCATTTAACCCATATAAATGAACACCAATTTCTCTAATTTCACCAGGCGCTTTGATAAATAATTGCTGAGCCAGACCATTAATCGTGCTGTCGCTGTAAAACGGCAATTGACACATCCGACTGTCATGCCAATATGCTCGTCCTGCCGTCCGAACGTAAACATAAATCCCCCGTGCAGCCTTGCGTTGATGACGCAAGCGCGAGCCGACTGATTCGCATAAATTATGAAGTCTGGTCGTAATCTGCGCCCGCGTTAAATTACGACTTTCCAAAACATATTGCCGACCAACTGATTTGGTTTCGGTCGTAACGTCGTCAACTTCGTATCCACGCAAACGCGCGTACCATTGTTTGCCGACGATACTTTTAAAAACAACCTTTTGCAAAGTCACCTCGTCAGCGTCCAAAAACTGCAGCGGCGTAAAGATTCCAACGGCATTTAATCGCCTTTCCAAATGCCCAGCAATACCAGTTAAATCGGTTAATTCCATAGTGGCATAAGTTGCGCGTAAATTATCAGCCGTAATAATATCCAATCCGTCAGGTTTGTGCAGTCCAGCCGCCGTTTTAGCTAAAAATCGATTCGGACCAATGCCGACATTACAGCGCATTGCCACGCCAATTTCATCACGTAGGCGCTGTTTAATCTCGTAACCAATTTCAATTAACGGTCGACAATTTGGAATATGATGAAAATCTATCACGCCCTCGTCGATACTTTTCATGACAGCGTGCGGCGAATAATCATTTAATATCGCCATTAATTTACGATAAACAAACCGATATTTAGCTGGGTCACTTTCGATGGCAATTAAATCCGGCACTAGTTTGACTGCCTCGGTAAACTTCATACCAACTTTGACACCCTTTGACTTAGCTTCGTAACTGGCCGTGACGATAATAGTATGTTCGGTCCGACGATTCAAAATCGCCACTGGTTTACCACGTAACATCGGCCTAGACTGCTGTTCGATGGTCGCAAAAGCCGAATTCAAATCGACATGCATTACCAGTGGTTTTTCGGCATTATACTTCATGATCAGCCTCACGCGTTAATCGCCAAGTCAAACGTTCGGCATCAAATTCCAGCCGATAATCGGCCGACCCATCCGTAACATCAAATATATGCACCATGCGACTGCCTTTGGCATTAGGAAAGCGCAAGCCAATCTCGGTAATTATCACTTCGCGACCGTTTTTACGTTTAAATTTAAGTGGTTGACATGGATTCAATCCATCGCCAAACGTTGCCACAACTTTAACCTGTTCGTTCAAAAAAAGTTCGTCATTCATTATTAATATCCCCTAAAAAATATTTAAGGAAACGATTTAACCTTTATTGCCCGTCCGATTGACCCGTTTCGTTAGTCAAAGTCCGAAGGCAAATAATAGTGAATGACCATTCGCGAGGGACGCTTATTCAGCTGTGCAGC
>CAISVS010000040.1 GCA_903889015.1 uncultured bacterium
AACTTCCCTAATAACATTTTCCTGAGCAGTTACACCCCATTTCAAACCGCCACCACCAACGTCCCAAGCGCCATGTTCGTCCCTGGCATTTTGACTTCTTTTAGCCATAAAAATATTACCATTGCCATCGTGACAGATAAAACAAGTTGTCACACCAACAAAACTAACACCTTTGTGTTTTCGCAGTATATCGGCAGGTAATTTATCAATCACGTCATTATTCCTTGGATGTATATTTTGCAGCCTTTTTAGCCTCGTTAATTTTGGCGCGTTTAATTAAAATTTGTTTTATATCAGCAACTGGCACTGGCTGGTTAAATTTAATTTGGATAGTTTTGCTGCCGGTTTTATAACCTTTTTCGGCTAATTTAGCGCGAACTTCATCATCCAGTGCAAATGCTAATCCGAAACTAACATGACTCGTAAAGACTGAAAAACCAGCCAACAGACCGTGGTATTTATAAAACGGCACTCCCCAACTAATACTTTCGGCGGCCGCTGGGATTGTCGATTTAACTAACTCTCGCAGCGACTTCAGCGTCGGACCAGCGGCAGGTTCGGCACTGGCAATATATTCATCAACGTCTGCAGCGATATAATTTCTCATTGATTTGATCTCCCTCTTTATTACTATTTTAACCTTTTTTGGGGCTATAGGCAATTTCGTGGAGCTTTTTGCTCCTCAGTCCTGCTAAAAAGATACCAATCTACCAGTCTCATTTGGTGTACTTGTGGCATACCTCGATGAAGCTTTAGTTTAGTTCGTATTTGGCTGTTTATACCACCTTCAACGTGGTTGGTATTGTGCGGTAAGTTTAGGCTAATTCTGTAGCTAGATCGTAGCAAGTCGTCAGTTATTTTGGCTAATTGTTTGTAGGCGCTACGAAGCCTTTCGTGGGTATAACGCCAACGTCTTTCACCTCTTCTAGGGTTGTATTTTATGGTTCTCTCGTCAATGAATTTCTTGTGCTTTTTATGCCAGTATTTCAGCCTGAACTTCCAGCGCCGTGCTTGTCGTCTGGTTCTGACGTGCAGTAAATCACGGGCTATTTGAAGCAGTTCTTGGGCAGCCTTTGACTCAGGGTTCAGAGTGAGTTTAGTCTTAATATTAAGCCACGCATGAAACCGACAACGTTGGACAATAGAATCTGGCCAACAGATATCTAAGGCCTTTAAAAGGCCTTTCTGACCATCACAGACAACATATTTAGGTTGAGGTAATATACGAAATAAGTGAATCCAATATTCACTGCTTTCGTATGGTACCCATACCCAAGTTATTACATACTTAGTTGTTCTAGCGATTAGACATACTATATGACCAACTCGTATACCATCGACAATAACGGCATGATGAATTTCACCACTCAGGACTGGTTTTGGGACTACGCCCCAGCACCAAGCTGTTTGATCACGAAAGGTACGAGATGGGTCAGTTAATTCGGCCTGAGATAGCTTTCCGAGTAGCCAAGACACGAACTTCTCGAGCATAAAACCACGACTTAAATCTAGTCGTTTTTTAATTGCACTTTGAGAACAAAACCGACAAAACCAACGTTGCTTTCCAGCAGCTGTTTTACCACGTTTTTTGAGCTTACTTTGACACACTGAGCAGTACCTGAAACCATACTTTTTTGAGTTATTATTCATCTAACTAATGTCCTACGACATTACTTAGGAGTCAATAACAGAGGAAATTAGGCTAAAAAAGCTCCACGTTTTTGCCTATAACTC
>CAISVS010000041.1 GCA_903889015.1 uncultured bacterium
CAGTTTTGTATCAGCCAAGGTTGCGATTTGCAGATTCAAAGCACCATGTTGCGCTCGACCGTAAATTTCACCTGGACCACGCAGTTTTAAGTCAACCTCGGCCAAATAGAAGCCGTCATTACTCTTTTCGATCTCGCGTAACCGTTGCGACGGTTTGGCGCTGGTACTGTTGATCAAATAGCAATAACTTTGATAAACGCTACGACCAACTCGTCCCCGCAACTGGTGTAATTGCGACAGGCCAAATCGATCAGCATTTTCAATTACAATTACCGTGGCGTTCGGCACGTCAACACCAACTTCAACAACCGTTGTACTAACTAGAATATCAAGTTCACCCCGACTGAACCGTTGCATAACTTCATCTTTTTCAGCTGGTTTGAGCTTACCATGCAATAAACCGATTCGACGATGTTTAAATATCGAGTTTTGTAACTTTACATACTCAGCTTGAACGCTTTTGATATCGTTTTCAGGATTGTCTTCAATCAAACTGCAGATAATATAAGCTTGACGGCCAGCCGTAATTTCGGCGTCAACTTGTGTGTATAATTGCGCTCGGCTATTTGGTGACCAAATTTTCGTCGAAATCGGCTTACGTCCAGACGGCAACTCATTTAAAATGCTAATATCTAACTCACCATAAACCGTCAACGCCAAACTACGTGGAATCGGTGTTGCTGTCATCGCCAGCATATGAGGCATATGTTCCGATTTATCAAGTAATAGTTGACGCTGCTTGACGCCAAATCGATGTTGTTCGTCAATCACCACAAAACCTAATTTGTGAAATTTAACCGTTTCTTGAATCAACGCATGGGTACCAACGACAACCTGAACCGATCCAGTGGCAATTTGTTCGTACAATGTTTTACGGGCCATACCTTTGACGCTACCAGTCAACAAACCAACGGTTATGCCTAGCGGTTGCAACAGCTTACTAAGCGTCTCGGCGTGCTGTGAGGCCAATATCTCGGTCGGAGCCATGATTGCCGTCTGAAAGCCAAAATGTGCCACTTGGCAAGCCACCAGGCCTGCAACGACAGTTTTACCTGACCCGACGTCACCCTGCAACAGCCGATTCATTGGCGTTTGGCGTTCCATATCTTGAATAATCTCCCAAGCTGCTCGTCGCTGAGCACCAGTCAAAGAGAATGGCAGTTTACTGACAAAATTCGCTACGATCGGTTGCTCAAACGGTATCGTCCAGCCCGTCAATTTAGAATTCTCTTGACGATTGAGTTGACTAGCCAGTAGCAACTGGAATAATTCTTCAAAGCCCAATCTTTCACGCGCCTTATCAACATCAACCATATTTTCAGGAAAATGCATCGATAGTATTGCGTCACTACGTGACATCAGTTTTTCAGATTTTATAATTTCAGCCGGCAAAGTCTCGGGCAACATTGTTATTAATGGTCGCAGTTCTGCCAAAATTTTGCGAACCAAAGTTGTTTTTAGACCTTTAATGGATCGATAGACTGGTAATATTCGGTCAGTTTGGACCGGCATATCTTTGACCATCTCGGCACTAGGATTTGTCAGTTGGTAACGGTTGTAATTAAATTCAAACTCGCCCGAAAAGTAAAACTCTTCACCTGATTTAAGTTGCGTCTCGCGATACGGCTGATTAAACCAAACCGCCTGTAATTTGCCAGTACTATCGGCCAATGTAGCAGTTGTAATGCGTAAGCCCCTGCGAACTGGACGAGTCGCTATCTTTTCACAGCGTGCCTTTATCGTTGCTTTGCCAGGTTTAATATCGACAATCGTCGTAATATGCGAAAAATCTTCGTAGCCGCGTGGTAAAAACTCAATCAAATCACCAACCGTATTAATGCCAGCCAATGTGAATTGTTCGCCAGTCTTGGCGCCAATACCCTTGACTTTATCAAGTGGAGAAAATAGGTTCATATATATAGTGTAGCAAGACTAGTTGGTAACAGCCAAAATAACTTCCAGTACCAACGCCGTATCTTCCCAACGTTCAACTGCAATTGTATCGATTCCCATAGCTTTGACAGGGTAATCATTACCACCTTCCATCAATTTGTCGCCAATAAACAGAATGTCATCTTTACTGATGTCCAATTCTTCAATTAGTTTTTGCATGCCATAGGCTTTATCAACACCGATCATCGTGACGTCAATTGAAGTTGTACCGCCAGCCCGAACTTCTAAATCCATCAGTTGCGGTGCAATGTGGTCACGAATTTTTAATTTCTTTTCGCCAGTTGGATCCCATTTGTACTTTAATTCAGCCGGTGCTTTTTGACCCAAGGCTGAATACGTCACCTGCGACCCACGATCTTCAATAATGTCGCCATATGGGTTAGCTTCCCATAGGCCCAATTCTTTGGCGCCTTCCTCGAGGGCTCGAACAGTTCGCTGTTTTTGATCATCAGTTAGCGAATTCTCATACTGCTTTTCCCAATTTTCAGATAATTCATCATAACGATAATATTTAGTACCACAGGTCGGCATTAAATGTAATCTAGTTAGTTCGCGCGATGTCGCCTCTAGTCTGTCAACAACTTGAATCTTGAATTGTTCAAATGCACCACCAGAAATCACGCAAACATCATATTTTTTTAATAATTTTACTAATATCTCGCCCATGCGGTCTGATATTGGTGATTTTGTTATTGCTAGTGTGTCGTCAAGGTCAAATGCAATTAATTTTTTAATCATATAATAATTATATCAAACCATTAACGAATTAATATAAAGCTATTTTTACCTTTTTTAATCAAACTTGGTTCAGTAATCTGTTGATCATCGGTGATTTTTTGACCATTAATTGTGACCGCATTACCTGTTAGCAATCGTTTGGCGTCACCATTACTGACGGCAATTCCAGATTCAATCAAATATTCAACGACAGTCTTGTTTAGCCCCGCTGTAGGTATTTCGGCCGATAATGAGTCTAGTTCATCGCTAGATAGCGCCGTAAAATCTGCTCCACCGAAAAGAACATCAGTCACGCGCTCAACACTTGCCGTACGCTGCTCGCCATGGACTAAAGTAGTGACAGCGTGCGCCAAAGCTTTTTGAGCTTGACGTAAGCCAGGGTTAGACTGTTTTTGTTGGTCAAGTTGATCAATTTCGTCTTTATTTAATAGTGTAAATACTTTCAAATAGTCAATCACGCCATCATCATCAGCATTCAACCAAAATTGATAAAATTTGTAAACGCTGGTTTTAGCTGCGTCCAACCAAATCGCACCACCTTCGGATTTGCCGAATTTAACACCGGTTAATTTGTTGATGATAAGTGGCATCGAATAAACATCAACGTTTTTGCCTTCTAGACGACGGATTAAATCAACACCAGCAACTGAATTGCCCCATTGATCAGCACCGCAAAGTTGCAAAGTTACGCCATATTCGCGGAATAAATGTACAAAATCATAGCCCTGAATTAACGAGTAGCTAAATTCGGCATAACTAATGCCAGCA
>CAISVS010000042.1 GCA_903889015.1 uncultured bacterium
GGTAAAGGCAAAATTACGATCAATAACAAACCAGCTGCTGAGTACTTTAACGAAAACAAGTCTCAACTTGCTGAAATTACTGATCCACTAGCACTAGTTAACAAGCAAAAAGATTTTGATGCTACAATCGTCGTCAAAGGCGGTGGTGTATCTGGTCAAGTTGACGCAATCAAACTAGCAATTGCCAAGGCAATTACAGTTGGATTTGCTGATTTACGTACCGTTCTTAAAAAAGCTGAGTTCCTTAAACGTGACTCACGCGAAAAAGAACGCAAGAAATACGGCCTACGATCTGCTCGCAAGCGCGAACAGTTCTCGAAACGCTAGGTTTTGGCTCAATGTACTACATTTACTCCAGATTTATTTCTGGGGTTTTTGTTATATTCAAAACCCCCTCGGGTCCTGCCGTCCGTTCCGCCCCTAATTTATAAAAATGGATTACCATTTTGTAGTAAATTGGGGCCGCCCCGACGAACGTCACCCGCGGTGTGGGTTTTCGTTAAGCACAATCCAGAAAGATCAGTAAGCTACCATTCGATACTAAAATGTGTTATAATAAATGTAATAGGCAAACGAACATAAACAAGCAAGCAAAAAACTAAACTGCTATAATAAAGGACATATATGACAAAACCTGTAATTTTAACTGGAATCCGAGCCAATAATGATTTAACAATCGGTAATTATTTTGGTGCAATTTTGCCAATTATTGATATGGCCAAAAAGCGTTCAGCTGATTATCAAATTAATATGTTTATTCCTGATTTACATAGTTTTACAACGCCAATCGACCACAGTAATTTGTATAATCAAATCATTCACAACGCTCGTTTGTTTGTCGCTGCTGGTTTACCAATTGATAATGACAGTATTTATTTGTACCGCCAAAGTTACATCTCGGCCCACAGCGAAATGACTTGGATTTTGGACTGTTTTACCGGTTTTGGCGAGATGAGTCGTATGACTCAGTTCAAAGACAAATCAGGTACGGTCGGTGACGACCGCACAAGTGTTGGTTTGTTTAACTACCCAGTCCTAATGGCTGCCGATATTTTGTTATACAATGCTCAGTACGTACCAGTTGGCGAAGACCAAACTCAACACTTAGAATTTACTCGCGACATTGGTGAACGCATAAACAGTCGTTTTGGTGACATTTTTACCATTCCTGATGCAGTTAAATCGCAACATGAATTCTTTGGTAACGACCAAGGTCTACGCATCAAAGATTTAATTGACCCAACTAAAAAGATGAGCAAAAGCGACGAATCTGGACGTGGCGTAATCTTCCTTAGTGACGAACCAGCCGATGCTGCTAAAAAGGTAATGGGTGCCACAACCGACAATTTGGCGTCAATTCATTTTGACCGAGTTAACCAACCAGGTATCAGCAACTTGCTGGAAATTTTGGCATTACTACGTGGCGTATCACGCGACAGCGTGGTGGCTGAATTTGAAGGCCAAACTAAATATGGTGAATTTAAATCAATTGTTGCTGGTGAAGTTGAAAAGTTTTTGACAGACTTCCAATCACGCTTGGCCCAAGTTGATGACAACACCGTTTTGGCTAAACTCGAACAATCCGAACGTGACTTGACGCTGATTGCTAATGATACACTGCTGCGAGCTCAGCAGGCTGTCGGTCTAAGGCCAAAGGCCTAATCGTGGTAAAAGTATCAAGTCGCGATATTCTGGACGTCCTGCGCCGCTTTGAATTGGCTAATGACGACAATGTGCCTCGCAATGTCGAATCTGTTAAAATGTCACACCCTAATCCAATTAACACATTGGCATCATTTAGATTTAACAAGAACGCCTTCTTTATATTATTCGACGATACTGCCGAAGACGATGTTGAATACGTTATTAAACAAGTCAAAACTAAAAAGCCTAATTTAAATGGCGAATTGTTAAAAAACCCAACCGACAGCGAAACGACTTATGCAATACCATTCCATGGCAAAGATTGTTATTTATACTCTGTTATTTCTGAAAAAAAGCGTCTCGACAGCGAACTAGCTAAACGTTATCCAGATACATCGCGCAGCACCTGGCAAAAACACATCAAAGCTGGCCACGTCAGCGTTAACAGTGTGGTTACAACATCAACCAAACATGACGTTACTGATGTTGATGATATTGCCATTACGATGCCCGATGCGCCTGATTTTAGTGCCAA